>CBDUKY010000231.1:0-5618 GCA_965367925.1 uncultured Pseudomonadales bacterium
GTCGACGCAACAGCAAAGGGTAACGCTTTATCAATAAAATTCTCTCGTTGGCTCATCTTGCAACCATACGCGTAAACCTCAACACCTGCGGCTACCGCCTCGGCCAGGGTCTCCGCATAAGCCGGGTCTATATGGGTTGCCGGTGTAACAGATGTGATCCCGGTGTGTTGGACACAATAAAATAATACCGCCCGATGTCCCGCTCGCTTCATCTCAATCAGTTCACGCAAATGCTTACGGCCTCGTTCACTGACTGCATCAGGGAAATAACCTATACCGTCTGACTCTAATAGGGTGACGCTTTTGATCTCGACATAACAATCCGGCTTACCCTCACCAGACAACAACAGATCTATGCGACTATTTTCCTGACCATATTTAACTTCAGGTTTTATCGAGTCGTAACCCTGCAGCTGGGTAACCACGCCATTTTCAATCGCTTCCTTAACCAGTTTGTTAGCCATACCTGTGTTAATTCCGATATAGGTACCAGCATCAGTTTCAACAAGTTCCCAGGTCTGGGGATATTTGCGTTTCGCATTGGCTGAGGTTGAATACCAGACGCGCCAACCTGGTTCAGCGCAATTTTTCATCGAGCCGGTATTCGGGCAGTGGATGGTAATTTCCCCGAGGACCGGGCTATCTATATCAGCTAAAAAACGCTTATAGCGCTTTATCAAGGTGGCTGGGGCTAGTTCTGGTTGATACTTCACAACATCGTCTCAAGACCGCGTTTAATATTGCTAACCCCAAGGGCTAGTGTGTCTAAATTCTGTGCGTAACTGAAGCGAACATATCGATCAGCCTCAAAATGGCCAAAATCTGTGCCTGGTGTTATCGCTACATCAAACTCTTCCAGCATCTGCATACAGAATGCCTCACTATCCTGCTGTATTGGCGATGGCAGCCTCGCATACACATAGAAGGCGCCCTCTGGTGTGAGCGGGATACCAAACTGTAGTTCCCGCAACGCTTCTACCAGATAATCCCGGCGTAATTTGAATTGTGCGCGATTGTGCTCCATTTCAACGAGCGCCTCTGGGGTAAACGCGGCAAGCGCTGCTGCCTGGGCAACGCTTGAAGGGCAGATAAAAAAATTCTGGGCCAGCTTTTCCACAAGCTCAACAGCATTTTCCGGCACTACCATCCAGCCAAGCCGCCAACCTGTCATACCAAAATACTTCGAGAAGCTATTGACGATAATAACATCTGCTGAAATTTCTAGACCTGACACCGGCCTTTGGTCTGAATAATGTAAGCCATGATAAATTTCATCAACGATTAGATGTCCGCGCTGCGCTTTAACAACCGACGCGATGCCCGACAGTTCTTCAGGACTAATCACAGCACCAGTTGGATTGGCAGGGCTAGCGACTAACACGCCCGCTGTTTCTTGTTGCCAGTTGTCACGGACCAACTGCTCACTGAGTTGGTAGTTATCTTCGGCCGTGACCGGAATTAGCTGGCTCTTACCGTTGAAGCCTTGCACAAAATGTCGATTACAAGGATACGCAGGGTCAGCCATCATCAAACTTGTATCAGGATTGATGGTCAGCGCTGCGGCTAACAGGAGCGCACCAGACCCACCGGCAGTAACAACTATCCGATGCCCAGGCACATCAACACCATAGGTTGCCTGATAGTGCTTCGAAATAGCCGCTCGCAGTTCCGGGGTGCCTTGAGCCGGGGTGTAGCGGGTCAATCCTGTCGCTAGCGCTTGCTGGCCAGCCGCAATAATCGGTGCACTTGTCGGAAAATCTGGCTCACCGACTTCCATATGAACAATCTGACGCCCCTCGGCTTGCAATTGGTTAGCCCGGGCTAGAATCTTCATGACCCTAAATGGTGCAATTCCATCAAGTCTAGTCGCGTAATTTTGCCCGTTATTGTCTTGGATCAATAGCATGACTCCTGTCATTTAATATAGGGTTGAGAAGTAACTAACGATAGGCGTAACAATTAGCTATATTTGTCTTATTCACGCTTGGCGAACCCATCAGGTTCTGGTAACGTTCGCACCCTCAATTTTGAGCAGGTTTCTCGTGACATAAGTGACATAGAAAAACTGGAAAATACTATGGCAGCAAATCGAAAAAAGACACCAGCGACAAAAGCCAAAACACAGGCTAAATCAAAGGCGAAGGCAAAAGCAAAAACTGCCTCAAAAGTAAAAACGCCGGCAAAAAAGACCACCGCCAAATCTGTGACTAAAAAGAGTCCAGCCAAGGCGAAAACAAAAGTAAAAGCCAAAGCCAAGCCAGCTGCAACCAAGCCTAAAGCAAAAAAAGCCACGGCAAAAACCAAGGCAGCACCAAAGAAGCAAGCCAAGGCAAAGACTGTAACAAAATCGAAAGCTGCCCCAAAGGCAAAAACTCCCAGCAAAGCGCGAACGACAACTAAAGGAAAGGCAAAAACCAAGGTGACAGCAGTATCTAAAACACCCGTTAAGAAAACACCTAAGGCTAAAACTCCAGCCAAGGCAACTAAACCAAAAGCTGAACCAAAACTGAAAGTTGCCAAGCAAACCAGTACAGCGAAACCAAAGAAGACGGCCAAGGCTAAAACCGTCTCCAAGAAATCTGTGGCTAAAATGAAGCCCAGCGCAAATGTTGAGTCAAAACCAACAAGAAAAGTTGATGCTGACTACATGAACGAAGCGCACAAAGAACATTTCCGTGCCAAACTATTGGAATGGAAATATCAGCTAATGGAAGAAGTGGATCGCACTGTGCATCATATGCAAGATGTTGCATCCAACGATCCTGATCCTGCTGACCGTGCAACCCAGGAAGAGGAATTCAGCCTTGAACTGCGAACTCGTGACAGGGAACGCAAACTTATTAAGAAGATCGACAGCACTATCGACCTGCTTGATCAGGATGAGTATGGCTTCTGCGAGTCTTGCGGTATTGAAATCGGTATTGAACGTCTTGAAGCACGACCTACTGCAACCCAGTGTATCGACTGCAAAACCCTCGACGAGATCAAAGAGAAGCAAATCCACGGCTAACATCTGGTGACCCACGATGCGTGTTAACAACACCTACGTGGGTCGATTTGCCCCTTCCCCAACTGGCCCACTACATTTCGGCTCTCTGGTCGCGGCCCTTGCATCCTATCTTGATGCCAAGGCACACCATGGCTCATGGTTACTTAGAATAGAAGACCTTGACCCACCACGAGAATCAAAATCAGCCCCTGCTGAAATCATTCAACAGCTCAAACAATTCCATCTACACTGGGATGGTGACGTCAGCTACCAGAGCAACCATTTACCAGCTTATGAGCGAGCACTCGGTCAACTAGCAGAGCAAAATCTGACTTTCGCCTGCACCTGCAGTAGAAAACGCCTACCACCAGTTTATCCTGGGACCTGTCGCCACCAACAAGCGACTAACGAGCCATTTGCCATCAGAGTCAAAGTAGATGCCGCTTCCCTACTCGTCGAAGATATTTTCCTCGGTGATCGAACATTTAACCTCTCAGAGGAGATTGGGGACTTTATTGTTCGACGTAAGGATGGCCTCTTTGCCTATCAATTAGCCGTTGTTGTCGATGATGCGGCTGCCGGTGTTACCCATGTTATTCGCGGTGTCGACCTACTGGACTCCACCCCAAGGCAGCAATATCTCTATCAAAAATTACAACTACCAACGCCACGCTTTGGCCATCTGCCCGTCATTACTGGTACAGATGGGAACAAACTCAGCAAACAAGCCCATGCACCAGCTTTAGATTTTGTCGATATACCAAATACCCTCAACCGCGCCTTGATGGCACTCGGCCAACCCCAGGTTGCCGAGGACAGCGTGCCGAAACTACTCACCAGAGCCATAGAACAATGGCAAAGGGCGCGCGTGCCAAGGGTTGCCGGCATTCCCTACGCTTCGCTGACGACTATGGCTTAAGCACCAAATCTGTTTAGAATGGCATTCGATTGTTACTCAGGATGCAATTTTGCTCGAACGGGTTATTACATTCATCGTCCTAGGTTTTTTCGTTTTCGTGGCCGACGCTGGCAGTTGGTGGCAGTCTGGCAGCATTTTTGAATGGTATGCAAACTACCTGTTGTGGGTGGGGATTATCATTTGTTGTTACATTAAAACCAGGCAGCGACGTTCAAGCAGGCAGTCGTAATGACCTTCTCACTTGCGCAGATATTTGCCTTCAGCCTGATCTATCTTTTTACCCTGTTTGGTTCTGCCTACGCCACCGAGCGCGGCTGGTTTCCACGTCGATTTACCCACCATCCATTTCTGCGGGTTATCTCGCTAGGGGTTTTTGCTGGCGCCATTTCATTTTTTGGCGCCATGGGGTTGGCACATCAATATGGCGCAAGCTATCTCCTGTATTTTTTCGGCGCAAGTGCTGTTTTTCTTGTTGCCCCTCTTTTGCTCAATCCAATCGCACGGGTTGCCCTCGCTCACAAGCTCGGTTCTCTAGCAGACGTTTTCGCATTTCGCTATCCACGACCCTGGGTTGGTAGTCTTGTTACGGTACTGATGCTGGTTGGCATACTGCCAGTGATTGCCCTTCAAATTCAGGCAGTCGCAAGTACGGTTCATCTGCTTAATCAGGAAATTTCTCGAGATGGTCTGGCGGTGATTTTCTGTCTTACCATGTCAGTTTTTGCCATTCTCTTTGGCGCCAGACATGTCTCTACCCGTGACAAGCATGAGGGTCTGGTTGTAGCGCTAGGTCTCGAATCAATATTTAAACTTCTCGCGTTTATTTCCGTCGCTATTTACGCCGTCAGCAATGTATTCGGCGGTATTGGCCCATTAAATGAATGGTTAGTAAGCAATCAAACCCTGGTTACTCATGTTGATAACGAGTTATCTGAGGGGGCATCGCGATCGATGTTAATCATGTTCTTTGCAGCAGTCGTCGCAATGCCGCACATGTTCCATATTTTATTAACTGAAAATGACAATGCCGAGATTATCCACGATGCTCGCTGGGGCTTCCCACTTTATATGCTGCTTATAAGCCTCTGCGTACCGCCAATTCTCTGGGCCGCCAACTATCTAGATGTGCCGGGCTCAGCTGAGTTTTATATGATCTCTCTCGGTCTTGCAATGAATGATCCGAATGTCACTTTCCTGGCATTTATCGGCGGCTTTGCTGCCTCCAGCGGGGTACTGATTGTCACCACCCTTGCCCTGGCATCCATGTCTGTTAATCACATTCTCTTACCTCTCTATCGTCCAGGTACCGAGAATGACATCTTTGCGTTCTTACTGAATTCACGCCGATTATCGATCATTCTTATTATCATTCTGGCCTACGGTCTCTACGACCTGCTCGGTGAACAGCAAAGCTTGATGAGTCTGGGACTGGTTTCTTTCGTCGCAACCGCACAATTTCTACCTGGCCTTATTGGCGCCTTCTATTGGCGTCACGCTAACAGTTTTGGTCTGCTCGCAGGACTTGTTGCAGGGTTCGTATTGTGGGCTTCAATGCTGTTTTTTCCGCTTATCACAGACATCGTCTACTCTAACTTTATTGATCCAGAGCGGCTATTTGAGCCACAGCAAAAAGTCTGGCACATCGCCACCGTTGCCTCCCTTATTGCGAATAGCATTGCCTTTATTCTGGTTTCTAAATTAACTTCACCT
>CBDUKY010000232.1:0-5597 GCA_965367925.1 uncultured Pseudomonadales bacterium
AAGGGGAAGGGAGTTGATGGATTTAATTCCACCAACTCCCTTTTGCTTAGGTTTCCAGTACTTCGAGCAGTGCGCTCTTGTCACCTGCCTTGGTAGGCATGGAGACAACATTGGCATCATCAAAGTGCTTCTTTGAAAGGCCAAATACATAGAACACATTGCCGGTACTGATCCTGACCGGATAACCCATACCGCGTAGCTCTTGGTTTAGCTGTTTGCTGCTGATGACTTCATAGTCGTGTTGACCACACCAGCGCACATACGCACCGTAGAACTCTTTGGCCGGGATTTTGCGGCCTGCATCTTGATCAAAGTTTTCAGTCACATACTTCAGCACACGGTCGTGCTCGAAGATGTATTCCCGTGTCGTCTTTAAAACGGACTCAGGTGGATTCAGGCCCTGTTCCAGATACTGGCGACAGCCCTCTAAGGCCCAGTTCAGAATTCCTGACAGCTCAGGCTCAATTGATTCAGATATAAAGTTGGGATTGCGATCCTCAACAGGTATCTGGTAATTGAAGTGTACGCATAGCAAGCGCCTGTTGATTGCGTACTCGGATGAGATGACAGGAGGGTTGTTGGTAGTCAGGATAGGTGTAGCCACCGGTTGGAATGTAAACGGCTTCCCGTAGATTTGCCTAGCCTGTACCTTACCTGAATCCACCAGTTGTTTAACCATTTGGTTGTCCAGTCTGGCATTGGCGCGGCTTTCATTGAGAATAGACATTCGGGCGCCTTTCATGTCCGCGAGATAATAGTCATTGCTGCTATTACCTGTGGTAATGGCATCTGGGCTGCTGGTGATGGCATAGTCCCCCATCATGAGCATCAGGCTATCCACAAAGGTTGACTTGCCGTTGGCACCATCCCCGGTGAACATGATCAGCTTGGTTTTGCATCGCTCACCAATTAGTGATTCACCAGCCACTCGTTGTATGAACCCTATAAGCTCTTGATCACCTTGGAAGATGGTATTCAAAAACGCTGTCCAGTTAGGGCATGTTGCTTCGGGCTCAAAAGCAGCATTGGTAGACTTGGTGATTAAATAGGATGGATCGTTAGTCACGTAGCTGCCAGTAGTCAACTTGATGGCGCCGTTTTTGACGCCGAGGTACTTGCCTTTGCTGTCGAACTCCTCGTAGCTCTTGCTAGCCCCTAGTTTGCTGGCTAAAGAAAGCAGGGAGTCAATGCGGCCTTTGCTTTGGCAAGCTTTGTACCACTTGGTGCAGGCTTTATAGAGTGCTTCAAGCGCCTCAATGCTATGCGCAGCGGCCTCGGCATTATTGTTGTTTTCCTCCGGCGATGCTTCAGTCAGGCTCTTAAGGCGAGCATGCTCTGCTGCAATTTCATCGCTTTCGGCTTTCAGTGAATCAAGGAACTGGTTAATGGTTTCACTGATGACTTTGCCGTGTATGTCCTGAACCCATAGGACTCCATTCCAGAAGTACCATTCGCCAAGCTCAGGTATCTTTAAATGGTGTTTAGAGAACAGGTCAATCCAGCGTTTGGCATTACCTAGGTCGGTGTATTCGTATTTTGGGAATTTCATGGGTATATCCTCATTTGGGGTCGTGGAAGCGATAGGTGTAAGCGCGTTTAACTTTTTGTTCGGCCTCGCGTTGAGGGAAGGGTGGCCTGCAACGGGAAGCTACTTCAGCAATGAAAGCTTTGGCTGTCACAAAGTCGACTCCAGATTTCCGTAAGAGCCACGCAGCATTAAAAATGCTTTGCTCACGTTGTCCTTGGTGGACGCCCTTGACCAGATCATGGATGTTGACGGATTCATTGCGGGTGTCTGTCTGTGGTGGTTTGAATATCTCAGGGAACCACTCAGGCATTGGAGCGATTGGACTAGTAATGTCGTTGAAATGGTACTGGCCTTGGCTTCCATCCGGGTAAACCACGATGGATGGTTCAACCAAGAAGTACCCGCCAGCGCCTTTGATGTCGACGCCTTCAACGGCTCCGATAATAGATGTCACCGGGTAGTTGTCATCCCACCGGAAGAACTCATGAGTGCCGCCTGATGGTGTTGTTGCCCAGAGGTGATTGTTGTAATCAAAGTGATAGCGATCACCTAAGAGCTGTTTAAGGGATTTATCTCCACTAACTCCCCTTTTGACATCCTTGTCGATGCAAACCACCTTTGATAGTGGACCGCCTGCAACGGCTAGCCCCATATCAGGATGCTTGTCTAGGTAGGAGATCAGTTCGGCACGGCACCGTGTTGCATTTTTTACCCCATTGGGGGTCAGTGGACGTTTCTGTTGATCGACTGGGAGTAGGTAGAAACATGTTTCGTTTAAATAAAAATCGATATATTCAAGTGTGGTTTTCATAACAGTTGACCTCATGGCAGGGGCGGCTGTTAAGCCTGCCCCTGCTTGGTTGTGGTTAATATTCCAGAGCGTCCTCAAGGGCCTGTTTGCCGCTTGCTACTTCGCGTAAGGAATGCAGTGGGCGGTAGTTCAGCCAGACGTACCATGCGCATTCAGTAGCCATGCTTTCAGGTATTTCAGGCTCAGACAGGGCTGCGGCTCGAATGGCATAATCCATAAAAGCTGCATGCTCGACATCGAAGGCGCGAAGCTGGCAAAGGTGGTTATGCAGCTCAGGCATTGCATCCTCACCAGTGAAGCCTTGGAGCATGGCATCTTGGACGCCAGTCAGGCTTACAAAGCCTCGCCTTGCGGCATCGAACGGAGTGTCTTCCTTGAGCAGCATGACAAGCCATTCGGGTATAAGGGTTAAGCTGTTGATCAGATCAGCCAGCTCAACCTCCATATCTTCGGCATTCAAGCCATCCCACTCCCATACCATCATCTTGGTGCCGACCTTATAACTCGATGGTGGCAGTGGAATACATCCGTACTCACCGTGAAAGTTAATGCCGGGGCGAATGGCCATCTTGCTGAACAGCTTGAGCTGGTCTGACCTGAACAAGAGCACAAACTTCGTATTTGAAGCCATGGCCTTGAGGTTGCCGTATATGAACATCTTGGGATCAATGCCAATGCTTTCCAGCAGAAGCTTGAGCTCAGTGATGCCATCAACTACCGGATTGCCATGCTTGTCAGTCTGGCGATGCAGCTCAAGGGCTACTAATCCGCTGGTTGTACCAGTTGCCAAGAACGGGTTGAGGTCTTCGTCATCGTTATAAAGCTCTTCGATGATTCCGGGGTCGTTAGTGGCATCCTTGATGCCGTGTGACCCGGGTCGAAACACTTTGCCGAGACAAAGAACCAGCATTAAGCCCTGTTTGACATATGCCAAGGCACAGGCTGCCTTATTTTTAATGTATAACATTTTAATTGCCTCTATTGAGTTTGCTTAAATGCCAACATCACTAGCCATAGTGGACAGATTGTTGGCGTGGGTTTTTGGCTTCTAAAGCCAGTTATCGATACGCTACAGACACTTCAGGTTCAGGGCGCTGCCATATAGGGAGCATGTTTTTTGGGCCTGTTGTGTGTTGAAGCCTATCGCTGTGGTCAGGCAGGACATCACCCGACCGGGTTCAAGTTGTAATTGTTAAAGAGCCATGCTTTCGCACTGGGTGGCCGCCGAGGCCAGAGGATTAGAAATGTACGCGGGAGTATGTTTTGAAAACATTCCGCCTATGGAGCATGTTTCAGGAGGCGTTTTTGTGGTGGAGAGACAGAAAGAAATAAGGCCCTGTGAAGTTGTCACAGGGCCTTATTTTTGAAAAATTAAAACAAAAGAAAGAGAGGTGTTATCTGGGGATTACCGTAAATGGCTTGTAGTCAGCAGATTGATTTCGCCTTTTTGCCAAAGCCCATTCGAATCTCAAGAATACAGGCAAGGATATCTTCAAAGATTTCCCTGATAATAAATCAGCTGCCATATCATCAGGTATTCGCGCATCACTAAGGAACCTAGAATAGTCAGATGCCTTGAATATCGGAGTTAGTTGAGATTTCAGCTTTTCAGAAATAGATTTTGGGCTTCCGAAATCAGGAGCAATATTGTTACCTTCTGGAGAAAAGCTAAATCGGGTGGGTTTGTAAGCTCTAGTCTTTGAAGCAATATATAAAGCATCACTGTGATTGATAACGGTTGCCTGACTGTTCGCTTTATTAATATTTACGTAATATGTCCTCAACCCTGGATGTTCACACCAAGGGCTATGGTACATAAACCATTGGTTTGTTTTCATATGCACTGTTCGTGCGCTAGCGGCTAGATTTTTAATATGATCCCTGTTTCCGCCGATGATGTTGTGAATATCGCTGTAGGTAAAAAGGCTTTCAGAATAGAGATCATGTTGCAGGTTAATATCAAGAGCAAAATCCATACGAAATTGGCTATGCAGGGTAAGCATAAAAATCGAAGCAGTTAATTGTTCTGGTGACAGCTCAAGTTTTTCTTGATGTAAGAGCGTGCTTTTAAACCAGATCATGTACAAAACCTGCACATTCCTAAGAAGATCACTGGGTGGTTTCGGATACCCATCGCCCAGTATTTCTAAGGGGGTGTCAGCAAAATCGTATTGCTTATCCAGAACGTAGGACTTGACATCTAATAGCGCTTGACGGGCTTGGCTGTTATCAAAGTCATTAATGCCACCACCTGAAGCTTGCCCAACCGCAGGTAAAAAATGGTCGGTATAAAATTGTCTAAACCCTTCCAAAACCGTATCAAAATCAGCGATATCAACTGCGTTGCCCATCCGTTGGTTCTCCGGGATAGTGGTCTTTATAGGGTCATGATTATTACGGAGAACCACGGATATGTCAGTATATAAACGCGCCAATTCGGGCAATTACTACGTGGAAGTGACCATTCCGGGCACTAAGCGGAAGATTATCCGGTCAGCTAAAACCACCAATAAAGCATTGGCCCGTCGGTTTGAGCATCATCTGCGAGAATCCCTGTATCGGCAGCATTATCTGGGTGAGATATCGGCCATCAGCATTAAGGATGCAATTGGCTTATATAAGGCCCAGAAAGCATCTAGCGTTTCAGCCAGAAATCTGGAGTGTCAGGTTAGGGCTATGCAGGCTCAGTTGGCACGTGTCATCCCATTAAGTGCTGACGTCCATACACTGACCTCTGCTAATTTGATCCATCTAGTCCACTTGCGTAAAACCGATGGAGCATCTGATGGAACCATTCAGCAATTACTGCTTTCGATACGTGGCATGGTAAACAGCGTGTCAGATCGTTTCTTAACGCCTTCAAAGCTCGTATTTCCGAAGATCAAGATCAGTAATGCAAGAACGAGAACGCTTAGTGAAGCGGAAGAGAATCGCTTATTGAGCTATCTGGAAGGGCATGAGAACAAGGATCATTATGCACTGGTAGTGATGCTTCTGGATTCCGGGGCGCGCCTTAACGAAGTGCAGCAATTGAAGTGGGATCAGGTCAAACTAAATGAAAAGCGCATTGTGTTGTGGCGCAGTAAGACACGTACCCAGAGTGTCATCCACATGACAGATCGCGTGTATGCAGTATTGAAGGAACGGGCGCTAAGTGGAGTAGAGGGATTGGTATTTCCTAATAAAGACGGTGGCAAGCGCGTATGCACCCCAAAGGCAATTCAGAATGCTTACAAGAAAGCTGGCATCGTTGGGTTC
>CBDUKY010000233.1:0-5583 GCA_965367925.1 uncultured Pseudomonadales bacterium
CGAGAGCGAGCAGTGCTGGATCAATATCATGCCGGATTACAACAAGTGGGCGTGAGGGATTATTCCCCGGAAGCACTTGAAGACGACTATCGTATTGGTCTTGCTATTAGTCAGATGATCATGGCCATTGCCGCAGCGGATACTGACCCGGCAATCTTCGAGAAGGAATGTGGCACGCTGGGGTTAGACTGGCGTGATGTGATGTTCAATCGAAATCAAACCGCCATGCAGGATTGGGATGTGTTAGGTTTCCTACATCGTTTGAAAGGGTTCAGACAATAAGCTAAGCGAAATACGGAAAGGAATAAATATGGGTGAGTTTGGTTATAGAAGTACGGCTCTCGAGGTCGTGGAAAATATAGATTTATCTGGCAAGAACGCAATTGTTACTGGTGGCTATTCTGGCATTGGTCTTGAGACTGCAAGAGCCCTGGCGACAGCCGGTGCTGAAGTTACCATTGCCTGTCGTGATTTCGAACGTGCGGAAAAGACAGCAGTCGAACTCAATGCTGCCATTGGTAAGCCAAATATTATTGCAGCGGCTTTGGACCTGGCGTCTCAAGCTAGCGTTAAGGCATTCGCTCAGCAGTATTCATCGTCCCACAAGCAGCTACATATTTTGATTAACAATGCTGCGGTGATGGCATGTCCGGAAGACAAGACAGCCGATGGTTTTGAAGCCCAGTTTGGTACTAATCATCTTGGACATTTCACGCTGTTTCAGGGCGTTCTACCGCTGTTGAAAGCAGGCAATGGTGCGAGAGTTGTGTGCTTGAGTTCAACTGGCCATGCGCTCAGTCCTGTGGTATTTGATGATATCGCGTTTGAAAATCGTGAATATGATCCCTGGCTTTCTTATGGACAAGCGAAGTCCGCAAATTCTTTGATGGCGATAGGTATTCAGCAACGCTATGCTAACGAGGGTATTGAAGCGTTTGCGGTACACCCAGGTGGTATCATGACTTCTTTGCAACGTCATATGACAGAAGAAGAAATTCAATCTAGAGGCTGGGTTGATGCAGAAGGCAATATTCACGAACGTTTCAAGACAACAGAGCAGGGTGCATCAACATCCGTCTGGGCTGCAACATCGCCAGACCTGACAGGTCGTGGTGGTCAATATCTAGAGGATTGTGGTGAGTGTGAAATTCACGATGAATTTCCTGAGTCTCGAAACGGCGTCATGCGCTGGGCAGTAGACCCAGAAGCTGCAAAGCAGCTCTGGGAGCTTAGCCTTAAACTGACTGCCACAGGCTAACGAAACGCTAGCCCCTCGAATTCGCCGGAATTGCGCCACTCATCAATGTACTTGAAGAATGCCGTTGCCCCGGCGGGATAGCCCACATTGTATTTTGCCGCGGGTCCAGGTTCCTGACCTTCATTATTGTAGTAGCCAGGTGTACAGTCAGGTGAACCGATCATACGGCCTGCACCTGTGAGTAGCAGTTCAATCCACTCGTCTTCTGCCTGCCTGGTGACCTCGATTTCTCGAAAATTGTTATCAAGTGCATGTTTAATCGTCATGGCAATTGTACGGCCAGACTCAGTTAAGTTGTGGGGGACGTTTGAGATGAGATTCGCCCCTTGAGTTGGCTGGACAATAAATGCATTTGGGAAGCCGTGTACGTGAATACCGTGCTTTGTTCGCATGCCATCAGCCCAGTATTCGGAGAGTTTTAGCCCACCCCGACCGACCATGTCATAGCCAGCACGACGCTTGTATTCGGTGCCGACTTCGAAACCAGAGGCGTAAATGATGCAATCAAGTTCATATTCCTTACCAGCAACAACTGCACCCTTTTCAGTTATCCTTTCGACACCCTTGCCGTCTGTATCGACAAGGAATGTACCAGGTTCGTTATAGGCCTGAAGATATTCATCATGAAAACATGGACGCTTACACAGCTGTCGGTACCAGGCTTTTAATTTTTCCGCAGTTTCCTTGTCCTTAACAATTTGCTCTGCTCTGGCGCGAATTTGCTCCATCTTCTCGAAGTCAGAATCTTCATAAGCGGCCATCATATTCGCTGGTGTCATTTTTTCTGGTGGCAGCTTTGAAATCTTCTCTCGGATGCGTCGAGATAAATCAGTCCAGCCATCCTGGACCAGATCTTCCTCGGCGAGTCCGCCGGTTTGATTGGCGGTAAAGTTCTCTAGCCATCTCTGTTGCCAACCTTCGGTGGCAATTTCCTTGAACCATTCTGGATCTGTTGGTTTGTTTGCCCGGACATCAACAGAGGAGGGCGTGCGTTGAAAAACATAAAGTTCTTTGCATGCTTTTGCCAGGTGCGGCACACACTGTACTGCCGTGGCGCCGGTACCTATGATGCCGACCTTTTTATCCGATAACTTATCCAGTTTTGCACCGGATGAATCACCACCCGTGTAGGCATAGTCCCAACGGCTCGTATGGAAAGAATGACCTTTAAACGTCTCGATGCCAGGGATACCAGGTAACTTGGGGACATGTAGCGGGCCTGTTCCCATGGCGAGAAACTGGGCAGTAAATGCATCACCGCGATTCGTCTTAATCAGCCAGCAGGCATCTGCTTCTTGCCATTCGAGTGCCTTCACCTCTGTGTGGAATAATGCATTGTCATAGAGGGAATATTGCTTACCGATATTTTGGCAATGGGCCAGTATTTCAGGTTGGTGTGCGTACTTCTCGGTCGGCATGTGATTACATTCTTCCAACAACGGCATATATACAAAAGATGCCGTGTCGCACTGTGCACCAGGGTAACGATTCCAATACCAGGTGCCGCCGAAGTCGCCACCTTTTTCTATGATCCTCACATCATCGATGCCAGCTTCTTTTAATCTGGCACCTGTCACCAGACCGGCGAATCCACCACCAATAAATGCCACGGTGACATGATCTGTTACAGGATCACGTTCCTGCTTTGGGGTATAGGGATCTTCCAGATAGTGGGCAAGCTGACCCTTTAACTCGAGGTACTGTGCATTGCCGTCTTTGCGCAGTCGTTTATCTCGCTCTTCAAGGTATTTTTTCTTAAGGGCTTCTTTGTCGAAGGCAGTAGTAGTCATGACAGCTCCTGATGTAGCTTTGCAATACGAGTTCTGGCGCGGGAGCGCTTCAAATTCAGGTGCTGATAGTTGCATTGACGCAGAATGCTGTCAATTTAGTGGGGCCGGTTAGTTACCTGCTGGTTCAGGTGCCATAGATGTGGCGAATACCAGATCAGCCCTCGGCTTTCCTGGTAACAACACTTAAGGTTAGCCGGGATTCACAGACGAGTTCATCTTCTTCGCCGCGTATTTCGACTCGCCAGATCTGTAATTCAGAATCCTGATGTACAGGGCGTGCCATGGCCGTGACCTGACCACTGTCAATCCTTGTGACATGATTTGCATTAATCTCAGTACAGACACAATGTAATCGGCTGGTGTCGACACAAGCGTTGGCACCCAGGGTGCCGAGTGTTTCCGCCAGGGTAAGGGCAGCGCCGCCGTGGAATCTACCATTTGCTGAAATGGTCGCTGCATTGACTGGCATGGTTGCTACGACAAAGTCATCACCAAAATAGGTCACCTTCAAGCCGAGTTTACCGGCCATGGTTTCTGCTAAGAGTTTGTTAGAAATAGTGCTATTAGGATGTTGATACCAAATTGACATATAAGAATCCAATTCCGGTTCTAATCGAAGCTGTTAAAAGTGTAGATCTAGCCAGCCGGGTATTTGACTCAGCGTATAAATAGTTAAGCCTGCAAGCCCGCCTACAATCGTGCCATTGATGCGTATGAACTGTAAATCTTTTCCGATCTGTAGTTCGATGCGTTCTGATGTTGCTTTAGGGTCCCAGCCCTCAATAGTCTGGGAAATCAGGTTGGCAACCTCATGACCATAGGTACGAATTAAGTATCGCGCACTATCGTCTGCCCAGCCATCTATTTTCTGTGCCAGGGCTTCCTGCTCGAGGATAGAGTGACCAAAACGAATGACCGAGTCTTCTATAGCCTGCTTTAACTCGGCATCAGGATTTTCACTTTGATTGAGTAGTGCCGCTTTGATATCGGTCCACAATGAATGAGTGAAATCTCTAATTGCGGTTTCTTGCAATAGATCCTCCTTGAGGGTGATTTCCTTTTGGCGAATATCTTCTGAGTGTTTGAGCTGCTCCATAAACTCGTTGCTCATTTGCATCATGCGTACACGTACCGGATGAAAGATATCAACTTGCATCTCATAAAGGGTTTTACTCACACCACGAACTATTTTGTTATAGACGGCTCTATCTAGTGAACCTGGAAACCACCAGGGCGTTTCTTGCTGCACCTTTTCTCGAATGTCAGCATCACTATCTTCTAAAAGGCTCAGGCCGATTTTTACAAACGTATCAAATAGATCCTGCTGCCGACGGCCAGAGGTGATAAAGGTAAGCAGATCACCAATCATGGGTGCAAAGGAAGTGTCCCTGATTTTGCTTTCAACCTTTGATTCGATCAGTTGTTGAATGTCTTTGTCGTTCATGACCTTGACCACACCTGCCAGGCCTGCAGTCATTTGTTCTGCGACAGCTGTCGCATTTTTCGGCTGGATGACCCAGTTTGCGACCCTGTTGCTGAGACGCATGGAGCGCACTTTTTCTGAAATAACATCTTCAGAGAGGAAGTTTTGTTGCACGAATTCACCGAATTGTTCGGCGATACTGTCTTTCCGTTTTGGGATAATTGCCGTGTGCGGAATCTTCAAACCCATGGGGTGGCGAAACAGGGCGGTAACGGCAAACCAGTCTGCAAGGGCACCGACCATGGCTGCCTCGGCTGTTGCTTCCACAAAACCGAGCCAGAAATATTCTCCGTGGAAGATACGGCTGACGATAAAGATGAGCGTCATCAGCACAAGTAAGCCAGTGGCAGTTTGTTTCATTCGGCCTAGATCACGCGCTTTAATTTGATCTGGGCCTGAAAGGTCCTCGAATTCCATCAACATTTCCCTTTTAGGAGATCGAATCATAAACCAAGCAGGGACGCTTCCCTATCTCAAGCCATGGCTCATATAGATATTAGACGCAGAACAGCTGACAAGCGTTTGAAATCTTGCATTCGAGTAGATGCCATGGTGACATACGGCGGATAATTACTGCTACAAAGTCCAGACCAGAGAAGGGGATATTGATGGGTTCGTTTGATATGACAGGCAAGCATGTTGCGATTACAGGCGCATCATCAGGTTTTGGACATCATTTTGCCGGTGTGCTGGCAAAAGCCGGGGCAAAGGTTTCTCTTGGTGCACGGCGGATTGATAAAATTGCCGACCGGGTTGCTGAAATACAGCAGGCTGGCGGCCAAGCAGTAGGGTTGAAATTGGATGTCACCGACCCGGATAGCGCAATAGAATTTTTGAAAGAAGCAGAAGCCGCCCTCGGTCCTATTGATGTACTGGTAAACAATGCCGGGGTTGAGGCCGGGGCGAAAACCTATGCAATGATTGACGACGATGACTGGGACTATGTCTTTGATACCAATTTAAAAGCCGTCTGGCGACTGTCCAAGCTTTATACCCAACGTGTTGGTGCCGAAAAGTCGCGCAAAGGCAATATTATCAATGTTGCCTCAATT
>CBDUKY010000234.1:0-5569 GCA_965367925.1 uncultured Pseudomonadales bacterium
TTTAATGGGTGAACGTCTAGGATCTCGTTCCCACTGGAAGTCCGGTGGTCGAACCGCAGAATCAACTAATACAATACCTGCTAGCTTATCTCGATAGAGCAGACCTGTTTTCAAGGTAATAAAGCCGCCGAAGCTGTGGCCAATGACTATGGTGTCAGTGCCGAACTCCGCATGGTCGGCAACAGCCATGACCTGACGCGCAAAGGCTTCAGGGGAATAGGTTTCAGAGGAACCACTATCACCAGCACCAGCCAGATCAATCGCAGCAACCCTGTAGTCGTTGAGAAAAAATGGCGCCAGGAAGGTCCACCAGTGGGCATGGGCACCATTACCATGGACAAAAACGAGACCAGGCTTCTCGGCCCCGGTTGTCTGCTCCGCTGCTGCTTCAGCCTTTGCAGGCTTGTTCTCATGCCAGTAGAGGTAGTGAATGTTGACACCGTCCACTTCCACATTACGGTCTTCATAGGGCGTGGCGACGGCTCGTTTAAACCAGCCGGGTGCTACTTTTTGTTCTGCCAAGGTTTACCTCAATATACGTTATTCACTACTAATTGCGGGAGTTTACGCCCCCCGTCGCGACCAGCACAGGTAAATTAGGTGAACTGATTAACAGTGCATCATGGCGCTTATCGCTGGCGCTTTGTATATAATGCCCGCCTGATTTTTGTGGACCCTTCAATGTTATTCAAAAACGCTATGGTTTATCGGCTTACCCGGCCGTTTGCACCCTCTTCAGAGGAATTTGTCGATTTATTGAACAACCGCTCATTTGTCCCTTGCGCCGGGATGCGGCCATCGAGCTTTGGCTGGGTGTCCCCGCTTGGCGATATTGAAGACGCACCACTCATGCATGAAGTGGCTGGTTGCTACCTGTTATGCGCTCGCCGTGAGGAAAAGGTGATCCCTACCAGCGCCTTGAACGAGATGGTGTTGGAAAAGGTAGCCAAGCTGGAAGGTGTTGAGGCGCGAAAAATTCGCGGTAAGGAAAAACAAAGTATTCGAGAAAATGCCCTGGCAGAACTGCTGCCTCGCGCCCTGGCAAAATCGAAGCAGGTGCTGGGTTACATTTCCCCTAAAGACAACCTA
Source organism: uncultured Pseudomonadales bacterium (assembly GCA_965367925.1). GTDB lineage: Bacteria > Pseudomonadota > Gammaproteobacteria > Pseudomonadales > Azotimanducaceae > JAHRVQ01. The sequence continues at coordinate 1,090 of CBDUKY010000234.1, forward strand.
CTGGTTATTGGCACTAGCACACCTGCCGAGGCAGAAATGTTCATCAACTGTATCCGAGACTCCATTGGCTCCTTCTCGGTGACGCCACCCCAGGTAAAACGTCAGCCCCAGGAAATGTTTACCCACTGGCTACTACACAGAAAAATGCCTGAGGACTTCTCACTTGGGGATCAGTGTGATTTGTTAGATATCGAGGATACCTCTGCCGTGTCCTGTCGACGTCAGGATTTAGACACCCAGGAAATTCGCTCTCATATTGAAGCCGGCAAGATTTGTACCCGGTTAGGGATTCGTTGGCATGATTTGAGATTGGCAGTGGATAAGGACCTTGGCCTGAAACAAATCAAGCTAGAAAACCTCAATGATGACCAAATTGAGGATGAAGACCCCATCGCCAAGCTGGATGCAGCCTTCGTCAATATGACCCTGGAATTCGCCCGCTTCTTACCCGCACTATTTGATGCCTTTGGCGGTGAGGTAACGTCAGCCTAGGGTCGACCAGCGTGTGGAATATTCACATCCACATATTCGATCTTGCCAGTTCTGCTGTCGCCACCACCGGCAGCATCGGCGGTGCAGATAAACAGTCGCTTGCCATCTTCAACACCTAACATACAGGCAAAGGCAGCACGCCCAGGATCAATGGTGTGGGTAATATTGCCGCCTTCCTCAACCCGAATGACCGAGTTTTGTGCCGGGTCCGCGACCCAGACACCATTTTCTGCATCTAGACAAATACCATCAGGAAAGTGCGGGTCGATATTCGCCCAGCAGCGACGATTACCAAGACGTCCGTCTTCTGCAATATCAAAAGCAGTTAATTGACGACCAAAGGTTTCACCAATAATCATGGTTTTACCATCCGGAGTAATGACGGTACCGTTAGGAAATTGCAGGCCTTTAGCGGCAACAGATACAGTGCCATCAACATCGACGAAGGCGAGATCAGCGTGAACAGGTGTTGCGCCTGGCGCATCATAATCAAAGCCAAAATTGCCGACATAGGCTCGCCCCTTCGCATCGACAACCATATCGTTGCAATGCCAGGTAGCAATGTCATTGAGGTCCGCGTGTTCTACCAGCGTGCCATCTAGTTCCCTGCGTAATAATTTCCTGTCCAACATGGAGACAATCAGCATCCTGCCATCTGGCAACCAGCCAAGCCCGGAAGACTGGGTAGGTACATCAGCGATTTTCTCTACATTGCCTTCAAGGTCCACTGCCTCAACCACATGCCGATAGAAATCCGAGTAGTAGAGTCGCCCATCGTGCCAGCGTGGGCCTTCAGAGAAAGCGAGATTTTCAACCAACGTCTTGAGTTGCATGATGCCCCCTTTTTTCAGTATTGATATTACCTATTCACCCATCATCATTTTCCAGGACTCAATGTCCCCGATGCGCATATAGGGATTGGTTTTTTTCGTTTCGCCCATGGTCGCATGGGGCACTTCACTATAGTTATGACCGGGTAACAATAATGTATCGTCCGGTAGAGAAGCCAGTTTTTGAATGCTGTGGTACATATCCTGGGAATTAGAGCCAGGTAAATCCACCCGGCCGCAACCATTGATAAACAGGGTATCGCCTGAGACCAGGGTATCTTTTATCTTGAAGCACTGGGAACCTGGCGTGTGGCCTGGGGTGTGTAGAAACTCTACTTCAATATTACCAATCTTTAGTTTGTCGTTAGATTCAACCCGGACGATATCGCTTTCAGAAACCCCCGTGACCTTTTTAACCCCATCTGCCTCGAGTTTATTCACATAGGACTTAACAGGGTTAGTCGCTAACATTTCAGCAATGCCTTGCACTGACTTGCTGCCGAAGGAGCCACCACAATGGTCCGGGTGATAGTGGGTGATAAGCGCGGCTGTCAGCTTGTAACCCTTCTCATTGACCATATCCATCAGGCTCGCGATATCCCAGGCCGGGTCTACCACCGCCACTTCCATCGTGCTGCGAGAGCCGACGATATAGGTGAAATTTTGCATGGGTCCAATTTGGATTTGCTCGAGTATTAGTTCCTGATCCATAGTTTTGTCCGTAACTAGCTAAATTAGGCGATTTAACAAGCATACTATCATCATTAATGCTCATCATCGTGCCAGTTTTGTTATCATGCGCAGGTCATTTATCCCGCTATTCAAAGAGTTTATTCATGTCCAAGGCTACTGCTGTAAAAGCTGCCCTCGAAGGCAAAATACCCGTTGATGAAACCATCACTGTTCAAGGCTGGGTTCGGAGTAAACGGGATTCAAAAGCAGGGATTTCCTTTATCGAAATCAATGATGGCTCCTGCTTTAATTCCATTCAGGCTGTTGTGCCAAATGAACTTGAGAACTATGAATCTGAGGTTCTGAAGATCACAACCGGGGCGGCGGCGGTCATCACCGGCACCCTGGTTGAATCCCAGGGCAAGGGCCAGTCGGTAGAAATTCAAGCGACACAGGTTGAAGTTGTTGGTTGGATTGACGAGCCAGAAACCTACCCGATTGCAAAAAAACGCCATACATTTGAGTATTTGCGAACCGTTGCACACCTGCGACCAAGGACCAATACCTTTGGCGCTATTACCAGGGTCAGGACCACCCTTGCCAATGCCATTCACAACTATCTGTTCGACGATGGCTTCCACTGGATTAACACCCCCATCATTACCGCCTCCGATTGTGAGGGGGCAGGCGAACTCTTCCGGGTCAGTACGCTGGATATGACGAATCTGCCCATCGGCGATGATGGCAAGGTGAACTATGAAGAAGACTTCTTTGGCGGTGATGCGTTCCTCACGGTATCTGGCCAGTTGAATGTCGAGTCTTATTGTCTTGCCATGTCGAAGGTCTACACCTTTGGGCCAACTTTCCGTGCTGAAAACTCCAACACCAGCCGCCACCTGGCAGAATTCTGGATGGTCGAGCCAGAAATCGCCTTTGCTGATCTGAATGACAACGCAGACCTTGCAGAAAGTCTCCTGCAGCACGTTTTCCAGGTTGTGCTTGATAAGCACGAGGATGACATGGCCTTCTTTGAACAGCGGATCGATAAGGAAGTGATTACCCGTATGCGAACCGTCATCGATAATAGTTTTGAGCGGATGGAATATTCTGAGGCCATTGAAATTCTTAAACGAAGCAAGCAGAAATTTGAATTCCCCGTCGACTGGGGGCTGGATTTGCAATCAGAACATGAACGCTTCTTGACCGAAAAACACGTCGGTCGGCCAATCGTACTCATGAACTACCCAAAAGAAATTAAAGCCTTCTATATGCGTATGAACGATGACGGTAAGACGGTGGCGGCAATGGATGTACTCGCTCCAGGGATTGGCGAGATTATTGGTGGTAGCCAGCGAGAAGAACGCATTGACGTGCTCGATCAGCGGATGACAGCACCAGGCCTTGCCGAAGAACTCTGGTGGTATCGGGATCTACGCCGCTATGGCACCGTACCTCACGCCGGATTCGGGCTTGGGTTTGAACGGCTTCTTAACTATGTCACTGGTATGGAGAATATTCGCGATGCGATTCCGTTCCCCAGAACACCAGGTAGCGCACACTTCTAGGCCTTCAAGCCAGTTTTAAGCTGATCACCAATGGGCAGGTGACGAATGCGCTTGCCCGTTGCATTGAAGATGGCATTGGTAAGTGCTGGCGCTACCGTTGGAATACCAATTTCACCCACACCTGTCGGTGTATCGTCGTAATTTAGAATATGCATCTCTACCTCTGCCGGGAGCATGGCAATTCGCATCAACGGGTAGTCATGAAAGTTGCTCTGTTGCACCTTGCCGTTTTCAATGGTGATCTGAAGATTCAAGGCCGTGCTTAGCCCATCAACTGTCGCTCCTTGAATCTGTGCTTCGACGGCATTTGGATTTACCGCGTAACCACAGTCGATGGCACCGACAACTCTGAGTATCGATAACTCACCTGCGTCACTCACTTCAACTTCAATGCCATGGGCCATATAGCCACCAAAGGTAAAGTGACTCGCAACCCCAACGCCACGACCCGCGCCACGCTGCTTTTTGTAATCTATCTCATCGGCAACGAACGTCAGTAGCCGTGACAGTCGCGCGGGATTAAAGGTTGGCCCACCATGACTTTCATAGTTTATTTCTCTGGAATCCCCATAGAGTTTCAATCGAAGCGCAACAGGGTCCTGATCGGTTGCGTGAGCTATCTCATCTATAAAGCTTTGCACAACAAATGCATTGGCCGTGTGTGCAGGTGCACGCCAGGAACCACGAGGTGCACCAGAGTTCACATTGGCATACTCTAGTCGATAGTTAGGGACAATATTGCCAGGGAAGTCATCAGGATACAGTTCAGCTTCCCAGAGCTTGTCATCAGGCATGTCTGGTCGACGATAGTATTTCGAGGCACTGGCAAGTCGATGGGTCCAGGCAACCGGTAGCTTGTTTGCATCCAGACCGGCACGCATATTGTGATGACCAGCCGGGCGATAAAAATCATGTTGCATA
>CBDUKY010000235.1:0-5567 GCA_965367925.1 uncultured Pseudomonadales bacterium
GGCCCCTAGTTGGTTTTTTACGTTAAACCCCGCTAATCTTGCTTATCCAAAGCGCAGTATTTCTGCGGCTTTCGAGCAATTTTTAGCACTCTCCTATCTGGAGTGCTAATGATAGGGGCGAAAACCCTGGTTTCAACCCTGTAGCCGATAAATAATTGAAAAATATTTCGCCAGGAGCAGCACAACTTGGCCGATAGCCTCGAAAAATCGAAACATATGGTCTGGCAGATCGTAAATGCCATCCCCTATGGCAAGGTAGCAACCTATGGTCAGGTCGCCAGATTGGCTGGAATGCCGCAGCAATCACGACTTGTAGGCCGGGTGCTAGCTGGTTTACCCAGGGCAACCAAAATTCCATGGCACAGGGTAATTAACAGCCAGGGCAAGTTATCTAACCCGAACCCACAGCGCCAGGCAGAACGTCTGGCAGAGGAAGGTGTTGTCATGTTAAATGGTCGGATACGACTGAAGACCTACCAATGGCAAAATTAGCTGTCCATTATTGACCCGTGACCCCAACTTGATGGTGCCAGCATGATAAATATCGATCTGAAACGCCTTGCGGACGATGGTTACCTGTTCATGCCCGGATTGTTGAATGCTGATTGGGTGCAACGCTTAAAGACGCAACAAGCACGCTTCGACGATGCTGGAAAATACAGTTTGTCTGTCCAGGTCCAGCTAGTGAACCGGTCAGCAGATATTCGAAGGTTCGTCACCTCAGGCCCACAGGTAGCGGTAGCAACTCAAGTGCTTGGCCCTGATGTCTGCTTTACTCACCAACAATATGTCACCAAGCATCCTGATGAAAAAACCAGGACTGATGTTCCCTGGCACCAGGACAATGGCTATGGTCAGTTGGCACCCGCAACAGATTTGACCGTCTGGACCACGCTGGATGACTGTGATGAGGCCAATGGCTGCCTTTGGGTTATCCCCGGTTCTCACAAGCGGGGCTTACTACCTCACCATCCAGAAAGTGGATTGATGACCGCAACCGTTGAAGAACAGGGTATACCCTTGCCAATGAAAGCTGGCGATGCTGTGATCTTTGGTAGTTTGCTACTGCATCGCTCACTACCCAACACCACCGATAAAACGCGTGTTGCCATGTATGTTCGCTACTGCACGCCAGATGTGGTGATGGTGAACCAGGGTAACAAACCGGTATTAGAAGACGCCTATTCCTGGATGGTGGCTGGCGAGGCTTGAAGCCGGGTTTCATGTCGCATCAACACATAGACCAGTAGGATGGCAGGAATACCGAGCGCTGCCGCAACAGTGAAGAATGATAGATAGCCATAGCCATCAACCACGACCCCGGAGAAGCCGCTAATAAATTTTCCCGGTAAGGTCATCAAGGAACTAAACAGTGCGTACTGGGTTGCTGTATAGGCCCGGTTCGTTAAGCTAGACAAGTAAGCGATAAAAGCCGTCGCAGCAAAGCCGCCACTCACATTGTCCGCACTGATCACCACTGCAAGATAGCCAATCTCCGGTGTTAATAAGGACAAGGCTGCAAACAACAGATTAGTACTTGCAACCGCGATTGCGCCAATCATCAAGCAGCGAAAAATACCCCACTTAACAACCAGTACCCCGCATACTGCTGAACCAGCAATGGACATAAAAAAGCCAAAGACCTTGGCCACATTTGCGATCTCAGTCTTCGAGTAGCCCATATCCAGATAGAAGGGATTTGCCATTATTCCCATGGCAATATCGCTTAAGCGGAATACAGCAATAAATAAAAGGACGACCAGCGCGAACTGCCCATTGCGGGTAAAGAATTCAATAAACGGTTGGACAAAGGCATTGGCAAGGTACCGAATTCTACCCACCGCTGGTGTTTCTACTTGCTCAATAAGGGCCTGACGCTGCCTTATAGGTTCGGTCAAACACAGGACTGTGATGACGCCTATCAGAACCAGCATGGCCATCACCTGATAAGCAAACACCCAGTTCACATATTCTGCTATATAAAGTGCCCCTGCCCCGGCTGCCAGTATTGCTAGCCTATAGCCGGCCATATAGGTCGCTGACATGGCCCCTTGATACTGATCGTCCATCGCCTCAATTCGGTAGGCATCAATGGCAATATCCTGTGTGGCAGAAGAAAAGGCGACAATGAGTCCACACAGGGAAAGCGCATAGAGCTCGTTTGGACCAATCAACGACATGCCAAATAGGCCACAACCAATCCCAATTTGCCCAAGCAGCATCCAGCTCCGTCGTTGCCCTAGACTTTTACCTAATATGGGTAAAGAAACCCGGTCAACAACCGGCGCCCAGACAACCTTTATGGAATAGGTGATGCCCAGCCAGGCGAAAAAGCCTATAGCACTTCTGCTCACCCCGGCTTCGGTCAACCAGGCCGTTAAGGTAGAGAACACTAATAAATAAGGTAAGCCACCAGAAAAGCCCAGAAACACCATCGCGATAACGCGAGGCTTTGAGTAGATCGAAATGACCTCACGCCAGGACAGTGTTTTCTTATCCGTCAAATTTAATCCCTGAAGTTTTCGAACTGTAGTGGCTGGTCTAGCTCACTTTGCTTTAGCATGGCCATGACCTGCTGCAGATCATCACGTTTCTTTCCTGTGACACGTACTTTTTCACCTTGAATGGCTGCCTGCACTTTCATTTTCTTTTCTTTAATCAGCTTCACTATTTTCCGCGCAAGATCCGCTTCAATCCCCTGTTGGATTGTGATGTTCTGATGTAGCAGCTTACCGCTAGCCCTCGGATCACCAACCTGCATCACCCGGGTATCAATAGAACGGTTGACCAGTTTGTTACGCAGGATATCTTGCATCTGCTCAAGCTGGATGTCCGCGGCTGCAGTCAGCACCACTTCCATATCGGTCTTTTCAAACTTCGCATCAACACCGCGAAAGTCGAATCGCGTTGAAAGCTCTCGATTCGCCTGGTCCACAGCATTACTCAATTCGTGAGCATCAACCTCTGATACAACGTCAAAAGATGGCATGTTTATTTACCTCTCGATTCTTTACAATCCTTACGACTACCATTCATTAGCCTGCCTGAAAGCATAGCAGAAGATTTCCCGAGCCAGCGACTATGTTTAAGCAACAGATCATTATTGTTAAGCCTGCTGATTCTCAGTCTGAAGACTATGACAAGGCACTGACCAAATTCGCACAGAAAGAATTTTGCGCGGGTGGTGTCGATGCGCTGCAATTTCTTGAAACATCACCTGCTCACGTCGCTATCGTCGAAACTACCACAGAAGATATGAGCGGTATTGAGATCGCCGAGTCCATTCGCGATATTGATGAAGATATTAACCACTTTACTTACATCATTCTCATTGGCGACGAGGACCCAGAAACTTTAATTCAGGGCGCAGTGTCAACAGTCGACATACATCTACCCAATGCTGCCGCGGGATTGCTACAGGCCGTGACGGCCGGGCAACGCATTGCTGCACAAACTAATCAGCTTAAGCAGCAGGTTTCGCAACTATCCCAGATCAATTTTGAATTACAAAAGGGACAACTGCTTGACCCACTAACAGGTCTAGGCAATCGGCGTATGGCAGAACACAGCCTGGACGATTCCATCAGGCAAATTGAGTCTCGTGGTGGCGCTGTTTGTGTACTGATGATTGCAATAGATAACTATGCAGAGACACTCGAGAAGTATGACCAGAAAATAGCCGACGATCTGGTGGTATCAATCGCCGATAAGATCCGACACCTTGTCCGCCCTCTTGATATTGTTTGCTACTTCGACACAGGCCAATTTGCACTTATATTAATACAACCAAGCATCGAACATTGTACCGCCGAGTGTTACCAACGAATATACGATGGCGTAAGATTAAAGAGCTACAACACCGCTGCCGGTTTTCTGCCAGCGAATATTGCCATGGCAATTTGTGCCAGCCATGCAGAAAATGGCCCACCAAACCCAACAGCAATGATTGAAAAAGCACAGCAATGTCTGCTGGATGCAGCAACACTAGACCAGATCATTGTTCATCATCTCAGCCCTGTGGAGTAATCGTGGGAAAACGACTAAGTAAAATCTATACACGTACCGGTGATGACGGTGAAACTGGCCTTGGCGATGGCAGTCGAATCGCCAAGGATGACGCACGCATACAGGCAATCGGTAGTGTCGATGAGTTAAACAGTTACCTTGGCATGGTATTAGAAGAGGCCAAAGCAGCGGCTGAACCGGCCCTTGAACCGCTACTAGGTTTTCTAAAGACCACCCAACATCGCACCTTCGATCTTGGCGGCGAACTTTCCATTCCGGGTTATCGCATCATTAGCGCCGATCATGTTACTGCCATTGAAAGATCACTGGACGACTTAAATCAGGACATACCTCCGCTGGAAAACTTTATTTTGCCAGGTGGTAGTAAACTAATTGCTGCGTTTCATCTAGCGCGAAGTGTTTGTCGGCGCGCCGAGCGAGATGTCATTTCACTTAGCAGGGCGGCAGAGGTAAATCCAGACGGCATCAAATTCTTAAATCGCCTATCTGACTATCTTTTTGTCGGTGCTAGATTTACCGCAAAGGTTACAAACACTGACGAAATCCTCTGGCAGAAAGGTTAAAGCAAAAGTATCAAAGTAATAACTTCCGCAAGTCACCTAACACGGCTGACAGGTATTGGGTGAACCTTGCTGCTTCTGCACCATCAATCGCACGGTGATCATAGGACAGCGACAAAGGTAGCATGGTTCTTGGTTGAAATGCCTGACCATCCCAGACTGGCGCAACCCTGGACCGTGATACACCTAGAATCGCAACCTCTGGCGCATTAACGATGGGTGTGAACTTGGTACCACCGATGCCACCCAGACTCGAAATCGTAAAGGTAGCACCCTGCATAGCATCCATGGGTAGCTTCTTGTCCCGAGCCAGGCTTGCAAGGTTTGCTGTTTCATTTGCCAACTCAACCAGCCCCTTCTCATCAGCCTGCTTAATCACAGGCACTACTAGACCATCTGGTGTTTCAACTGCCACACCAATGTTGTAGTAGTTTTTCAGAATCAGGTTCTTGTAACCTGGTTCTAGAGAAGCGTTGAATTGGGGGTATGTTTGCAGCGCATTAACACAAGCTTTTACAAGGAATGCGAGCGGTGTGATCTTCACACCCTGGGCTTTCATCTCCTCGTTCTGTTGCTTTCGAAACTGTTCCAACTCAGTGATATCCGCTTCATCAAACTGGGTTACATGGGGTACATTTAGCCAGCTTCGATGAACGTTACGCGCTGTCGCTTGCTTGATCCGCGACATGGGACTTAACGCTATTTCACCAAATTTTGAGAAATCGACCGCCGGGACTTCAGGAGTACCTGAGCCGCCGGTTACTGGTCCAGCAGACTTGTTTGCAAGCCTTTGTTTGACATAAAGCTGAATATCTTCTTTGAGTATTCGTCCCTTCTGACCTGTGCCTTTTACATCACCAAGATCAACGCCATATTCTCTTGCTTGCTTTCGAACAGCAGGACCGGCATGAACACTAGATTGACTAGTCCCCGGCGTCAGCGCTTTCGATTCACTTCGCGTAGCTGGCGTATCCGCTACGA
>CBDUKY010000236.1:0-5556 GCA_965367925.1 uncultured Pseudomonadales bacterium
GAAATTTTTTCTGGGCGCGGAGGGTCCAGGCAATCATCCAGTGGGCAATACGGATACTGCGAACATTTCCGCTGCGCTCGTGAGCTGCAAGAGAGAGTTTAAATTGATCAAGCGCCTCATCATAATCTCCGAGCAGATATCTCGCATAGCCGACATTGTTCCTAAGGGATGCTTCCCACTTTTTGGCTTCCGGCTGAGATGAGGCTTCCATATAGGCAATGGCCTTCAGGTCCCAGGCAAGTTGATCTTTTGGTTCTGTATCGACGGTGGCCATCATGTGTAAGGCGTCAATCGCAAGAAAATCTAACCTGGCCTCAGAGGCTGAATCGAATGCCTGGGTGTAAAGCTTTCGTGCGATTTCTTTGTTCTCAGGCGTCTGCGCTTTAAGGGGATGGCTAGTTGATATATAGGTGCGACCAAGTTCAAGATAGTATCGTGCCTGCACCTCTGGTGATGCGTTAGTTAACTCGGTCATCATCCCAGCTAGTATTTCCTGGGCACGTGAAAAGTCACCTCGAAGGCCATAGGTCCGTGCGATTTGAGTCTCAAGGATTAGCGCATCGTCTTTGGATGCTGTTAGTGCAGCATCACGAAAACGTTGCTCGCTCAGGGCAGGGTTGCTGTAGTCCCAGAGGTTCGAAATATCGATGGCCATCGCATTACTCCAGCTGAGGACAAGTGCAACAAAAGTTAGAAGGCGGCGTTTAGTCATTGTTGTTCTATCAACTTATTTTGTAACGCATTACGTGATTCCGGGTCAGATGCCCTTATATCAGTCTAGTCTGAAAGCAATATGCTCAATTGCCAGGCAAATTGTCTGCCTGGGATTCAGTCTTATTAGTATTTTGTCACCCCGGCTCTGTTGGCATATCCAAGATAGGCAACCCGGCGAAAGCCTAGATCCATATCTGGTGCACTGACACGAATGGATCGCTCATCGATAATGTCAAATTCTGCCAGTTGATCAAGGTTGTCTTTCATCTCCTGGCTAACAGGTTGTTTGAGTATCACTTCGAATTCATAAGGGCCAGAGACTGCTTGATAAGGTTTTAGCTCACCATTGATCGCACGGGTTACGGTACGCGCTGCACCTTCTCTAATCATGTCCCTTGCTCTTGCGGGAGGAATGCAGATGGCGGATTGCTGGGTCAGGGCTTCTTTTAAGATAACAGTTTCAGCCCATGGGCACTTTTCCGTGACCTGTTCGGCAACCACTTGATCGCCACTGACCATGCCAATTGGTACACCGAGCTCGCCAGCTCGAATGGCGAAGAAGTCTGATTCACCAATGGGTTCACCAGCGAGCTTAACCAGTTTGAACATACCGCCGGAAATTGTATGCGCCATTATGCCAGGGTAACTGCCGGCTCTAGCATGATGACCAACTAATAGTACGACCCCTGTGGATTCATCGAGACCTGCCATAGTGGTGGCACCAGGTCTTCCTGCACCTCGGATTACACGGCATCGTGGATCAATTTCATCCATGATAAGGACGCATAAATCTTCAACACCGTGATTTTCCTCGACGATCACTTCAGTAGCACCAGCGTGGAATGCGCCCTCAATAGCGGCATTAGCGTCTGCAGTCATCAGAGATCGATTTCGATCAAAGTCGATGCCTGCAGGACCAACATCCATCCACCTGACCAGGCCTGAAATGCCTTCCATATCGACGCTAATAAACACCTTCATCATTATCCCCTCGTGAATTGCTGCATTGACTCTAACGCTTTATGGCAGGGTGGAAAAGTCTACAAGCGCAAATACCATATCTCGCAATCCTTTTCCGGAATGGATAATCTGCTATCTAGCACGCTAAGTGAATGTTGCGATGATCGACGATTACTTTCAGCATCTAAATGAGACCCTACAGCAAGCTGGGGTAGGCAGACCTGCAATCTTACTTGACCTGGATCGTCTTGATCACAACATAAGTCTCGTCAATCAGCAGTTTTTACAGGGTGATCCTGCTTGCCGTTTTCGCCTGCGGCTGGTGGTTAAGTCGCTCCCGTCTGCCGAGTTGCTCGACTATATCTATAAACAAACATCCTCTACGGCGATGATGGTGTTTCATCAGCCTTATATCCCCTGGGCGCTGCATGCCTTTCCTGATGCCGATATTTTACTTGGCAAGCCGATGCTGCGAGCTGCCGCGGCAGAGTCGATTGGTCGGATAGATCAGGGCTCGTTGCAAAGAATACAATGGTTGGTGGATACGGAAGCAACCATTGATGCTTATGAATCACTGGCGCATGCCACCGGTTTACAGCTGCGCGTTAATGTGGAGATTGATGTTGGCCTCGGTAGAGGCGGCGCTGATAGTCCTGATACCCTTCGGAAAATGCTTTTGAAACTGAAGTCTTCCAGGCTTTTGCGTTTCTCGGGTCTCATGGGTTATGACGCCCATATACCCTATTTAAAAGCGCCAATTGCCACAGCATTCGTTTCAGTAATCCAGCGATATGGTGAATTTTATAGCGCCGCGAGAGAAGTTTTTCCCGATGCAGATTCATTGAGTCTTAATAGCGGTGGTAGTCAGACCTGGCCGTTGTACGCTCAATTCGATGCTGGGCCAGTCAATGATATATCGATTGGTTCCGCCTTTGTTAAGCCCGCCAGATTCTCTCGTCTCGAAGACCATCAACCAGCGCTTTTTATTGCCTCGCCCACATTGAAGCAGTTTCCTAGGCGGCGCTTGAGTAAGCGTTCACCACATTTGGATACCACGAGCGTTATTTACGGTGGTGGTTGGCCAGCGGCTATCCTCTGGCCTAACGGGCTGCAAGCGAGCGCAGTTGATGATGCGCCGAATGAGAATCTAATGCCGAATCAGTCTCAGTATTTTAAGCCACACCAGCTAAAGCATGGGGTAGGTGATTTTGTGTTTTTTCACCCTTACCAGAGTGATGCGATGTTTCAGTTCGAGGACATACTGGTGCTGAGAGATAAGAAAATCGTCGATTGCTGGCACCCAATACCAGGAAGATATTAAGTGCCAGGGTTGCGCCTAGGTGAGGTGCTTGCCAAAGAATTCGAGGGTTCTGGCTTTCGCGAGTGACGCTGCTTCCGCATTGTAACTTGCCCGGTGGTCACAATTGAAACCATGATCCGCGGCATAGATGTGCACTGTCACATCAGGGTGAGCAGCCTTGATCTTTTCAACATCGGTAAGTGGAATATGGGCATCCTGATCACCGAAGTGCAGCATGGTAGGCACTTTCGGCTGCAAGTCATTCATGCCAGCGATACCACCGCCATAGTAGCCAGATACGCAACGCACGTCCGCCAACTGGGCGGCAGCTAACCAACAGACAAGACCGCCAAAACAATAACCAACCATGGCGACAGGGCCAGAGGCTTTTAAGTAATCGATAGCCGCCTGAACATCTAGTAGTGCCTCGGGCATTTTCAACTTGTTACGGGCAAAATCGACACCTTTTGTCATATCTTCTCCCTCGTAACCGAGTTCAACACCAGGTTCAGCACGATCAAAAATCGCCGGTGCAAGGGCGGTGTAACCGTCTTCTGCGTAGCCGTCACATACTTCTCTGATATGTTTGTTAACACCAAAAATTTCTTGAATGACAACAACACACCCAAGCGGCGTGCCGGTCGGTTTTGCCAGGTAAGCACTGGCCGTAAACCCATCGCTTGCAGTAATTTGAATTGTTTCGCCCATTGAAAACTCCTTCCTTTGATTTGCTTGCTGGTGTCGATTGTTTTTGTTTGCACCAAATTAAACATGGATTCCGATCGGATACAAACCGCTAGCGTTTCATTCTGATTGTCAAATTGCTAATCTGCGCTGAATTGTTTTGCGATGAATTTGAATGCGAATAGGCCTAATTGCTGACACTCATATGCCGGGTTCACTCGATGTACTCTGGCCTGCAGCGACAGATGCGTTTAAGGATGTTGACTATATTCTCCATGCTGGGGATCTGCATACGCTAGAGGTAGTTGATGCATTAAACTCTCTGGCACCCACCTATGTGGCCATTGGCAATGGCGATGTGGGTATCGTCGATGATCGTTTGCAGGAAACCTGGTTGCTGGATTTTGATGGTGTGCAGGTGGGCATGGTGCACCACTTTCCGTCTCCAGTTCGCAAGTCAGCAGAGGTGATAAGCAAGCGCGCAGAAAAGCATTTTTTGACCCAGCCTGATGTGTTGATATTTGGCCATACGCATTTTGAAGGTGTCTATCAGGTCAACGACATGCTTTGTATCAACCCCGGTTCACCCACGCTGCCACGTAACCAATCTATCAGAATGGGGACGATTGGTTATCTTGATATTCATGACCATCAGGTTACGGCGTCAATCCATCAAATTACCGAGGCGGGCATTGAGCCTCACGCGGAAATCGAAGTCCATTCGATCGCACGCCGCTAGTTAACACCCACGGCACCAGCACCTGGGCGACGGGTATCCGATGCCCCATAGAAGATCCCGTTCTCAATCATGATGCTTTGCAAACTACCCTGCGAAGGGGAGCTGACAGTATTGTGACCCATGTCTTTTAATCGGGTGATGGTGTCGGGGCTATGGCCTGGCTCTAACTGAAGTCGATCCGGTAGCCACTGATGATGAAATCTTGGCTGCACTGTCGCCTCGGCAATATTCATATTGTAATCAAGGGTGTTAATAAGCAATTGTAATACCGTGGTGATAATTCGGCTGCCGCCAGGACTACCAGTGACGATATAAGGTTTGTCATCTTTAAAAACCAGTGTGGGAGTCATGGAGCTAAGTGGTCGTTTGCCAGCCTCTATAGCGTTAGCATCGTTGCCAAGTAGGCCAAAGGCATTAGCAATACCTGGTTTGGCAGAAAAATCATCCATCTCATTGTTTAGCAGGAAGCCAGCACCTTGCACCATGATGCCAGAGCCAAAAGAGAAATTAAGGGTATAGGTGTTGGCGACAACATTGCCAAACTTATCCGCCACGGAAAAATGGGTGGTGTCTGGGCTTTCATAGGCTGCCGGATTACCTGCCTTAATCTCATTAGAGGGGGTTGCTTTAACTAATGATATCCCCTTTGCGAGTTCGTCTGCATAGGCAGGATTAGTAATGCCCTCGAGTGGCACATCGTAATAGTCCATATCACCAAGATGTTGACTCCGATCAGCGTAGGCACGTTTCATAGTCTCGGTTGTGATATGAATCGATTTTGCACTGTTAGCACCATATTCCTGCATGGGGTAGCGGGACAGAATATTTAGCATCTGAATAATATGCACCCCACCAGAACTGCTTGGGGGCATGGAGACGATCTCATAACCGCGATAGTTACCGCGGATGGGTTCGCGAACCGTGACCTGATAGTTTTCCAGATCTTCAAGGGTAATGATGCCGTCACGTCGTTCCATTTCCGCGACGATTTGCTGGGCGATTTTTCCCTTATAGAAAGCATCAGCACCTTGCTTGCGAATCAGTTTCAGGGTCCTGGCGAGATCTTTTTGCACTAATCGCTCGCCAGCCTCATATGGTCTATTACCCTTTTTATACAGGGCTTTGGCTGTTGCAGCATTGTTAGTCAGTGAGTCTTGAC
>CBDUKY010000237.1:0-5544 GCA_965367925.1 uncultured Pseudomonadales bacterium
GATTGGGTTCTCGCTGACCTACCTGGTCGCCTGACCTTTCGGGACTGGGGTACTTCAATCGATGAACTCGCCGCTACAGGTTTAGGCTCATCACGACTGATAAACTGATAAGCATAGTATTCACGGAGTGTTCGCATTAAATCAGGCGGTGAGCCGTGAGGCACTACCCTGTCTGGAGTATCTGGATCAAAGGTTAACTGGTGGCAGTCAGCACAATGCTGTTCCATGGTGACGGTCTTCATCTTTAGACCGCCTTTTTCGGGCTCATGGCAGTCGGCGCATTCCATCACAACCGTCCCATCAACAGAATCCACACCCGCCTCATCGAGATGTATATCGTGAGGGAACTTCAAATTACTTTCTTCCCACAGATCTTCGTCCCACAAATCGACCCGCGATTCCTGCCAGGCTTCACCGTCAAACTTGTGCATGGCGATCTTGAAACTTGGATGGTCTTCAAGAAAATCTGTTGCTGGTCTCAACTTGTCGCTCTCAAATCCTACGTTGGCTAGATCAGCATGACAGACAGTACAAACTTCCTGATCGCCTCGCGTAATACTATCGTTGGCACTGTGTTCCTTATGGCAGTCACCACAGCTATCACCAATTCTATAGTCTCGACCAAGCTTGTCAGTATCAAAGTGGTGATTAACCGATAGATGGCAATACAAACAATCTTCATCAAGGGTCTGGGTGAAAGCTTTGGTATGACAATAACTACAATCGTCACCCATAAATGCATGTGTCTGGTGCAATTCACCAGTTAACCAGATGCCATCATCCGGAAGTGGACTTTCCCTTAAACTTTGCAGTGCATCATTACCAAGGAAAAAACCAGAAACAGGAATCACCAGACCAATCGTGATAATCGACAAAAACAGAAGCCAGGCAAAGGAACGCTCAGGCATACCTATCTGCCACAATCTGGTCGTAAATCGATCCCGCAGCGGTTCAGCAGTATCTGCCTCAACAGACACTTCAATGACATAGTCAGCGTCATTTTCACCCGGCAAAACCTTGATGGTATGGCCAGAAATGCTGACTACATCACCAGCCAACAAAACTGCGCGTTTTGTTAGTACATCGTTAACGGAAAATCGATATTCGCCGGTAGCCGACAAACTTAATTTGCCGGAAGTGATAGAAAGCTTTGAATGCGCTAAAGGCAAGCGCCGGTCGGAAATTTGGATAACCTGATCCGTACCGCGGCCAATGGTAGCGATATTACCTTCGAAGGTGCTTTCTTGAACGCCTTTTGAATCGACGTATCGAACTATTATGCGCACGCGACTTCCTTAGCTACCAGTAAATGAACACAGAAACGATATGTGCAATCAGCGCACCTATTAGTCCAAAAGACATAGGCACGTGAAAGAACAGCCAAATTTCCTGGATGCCGTGCATCCTGATATCTGTCCGAATCGTTTTTAACAATTTTTGTCTTGCACCATACTCCCGGACAATGTCAGCCAATTGTTTTGACTCATCACCCTTGGCATTGGAGAGCCGTCTAACGAGCCAGTCAACTGTTGCCTCCTGATTCGCATTGGACACCACAACACCATCTAACAAGGTCTTGGATTTATCCCTTGCTGTGATCTGGTCGATGATGCCACCGCCAATTTCTGTTCTATCGATGGAATTCGTTACGACAGCCTGAATATCCGCGCTCATCTTCGATACGGCTTTCTTTAACTGGTTATCGACTTCTTCCAATTGCAGGAAAATGTCATCCAACGTTGAGCTTTTCTTAAGGTCATTACGTGCCTGTGGATAGGTTGTATAGGCCCAGACACCAAAGAAGCCACTGAATATCACCATACACATCAGTACATAGGCCAGCGTATGAATATTCCAGCCAAATTGGAAACCGGTGTGGAGCGTAGCCACAATGAGAAGTGCAGAACCAAAGTAGATATGCGCAGACACCCAACCGCGCACTGTTCCCCAACCATGTATGAAGTTGCGTTTTCGCCGACCCAGGTAAAGCAACCAGACAATCAGCAAAGCGCCAATAGTACCCATGGTGTAGCCATACCAGGTTCCGCCATTAGGCGGTTGTTTCGGATCGTGCCAGCCATAGACAATAAGACAAATTGTCGCGAAGGCCAGGGCAATCCAAAAATATCTTCCCCCTGCATGGGTCACAAAAGATCTATGCATGAAACCTTATTCCGTTCTTATTCTTTTTACCCCTAGCCCAATGGCTAAGCGTTCACTAATTCCACAAAATCTTCTGGGCTGAGACGAATCGCAGCGCCAGTAGGGCAAGCGCGGACACAAGCAGGACCACCCTTTTGATCCTTACACATATCGCACTTAACCGCTTGCTTAAACGACGAATCGTCTACTACTGCGGCTACCCCTTTACCTGGCTTCTGCCCTAACCCGAAGAGCATCCAACGCCAGAAATTATTTGGTGCTTCAGTTTTATAAGCCATCTGAATAACACCATAGGGACAATTTTGCTGACAGTTCCCACAACCGATGCAATTGTCCCCAATAAATACTTCACCACCGATACCACCACGCTGAATAGCATCCGGCGGACAATCCTTCATACAACTGGGATCTTCACAGTGCCGGCATGATGTTGGTACGTGAATATGGGCAAAGGTCGGTCCGGCTTTTCGATTTAGCCGTGACGTACCATCATGGGTTGCAGCACAAGCAGATTCACAAAAATCACAACCAACGCAAATGTCTTCATCGATCAGCAATACATCTGTTGCTTCACCCAGACCCTGGCCCATCAAAAATGAAAGTAGATCACCCGATTCTGAATTGCTCTGTAATGCGACATTCTGTTGATGTCGTGTCTGCATTGTTTCTTGCAATCTTTCTCTAAGACCCGGTGATCGGTCTAACAACATATCAAAGGACTCTTTGTCGATTGATATGGTCTCTGTTTTTACTGTCGCACTAATCGTCGCAGTACGAACCGTATTCCCGAGCAATCCCATTTCACCAACAGCAACGTTAGCAGGCACATAACTCATAATCACATCACGACCATCTATCTCTGTGGAAACAGTCACAGAACCACTTCGGATAAAGTGCAGCGTATCTGCCTCGTCACCCTCTTTAAAAATAACTTCCTTCGGTGCGTATTGATTGATCTTTGCATTTGCGGCAATTGGTTGCAGCTCGGCAATCGGTGTATTCGGTGCAAACTTTTGTTGAATGGTTCGGACGATAAAAGTCTCGTCCAGTACTCGCTTCACTGCATCAACCGATGCAATTAACTTATTCATTGTTCGGCGAGGCGTTTCAATCAAGACACAATTTTCACCAGCACGAACTGTTGCTGACCTGCGACGACCAGACATCAAGCTCATCTCACCGAAGAAGCTACCCATGCCGGAGCTGATTGTTAGATCTTCATTGATTTCGATGAGCACTTCACCTTCAAGGATGGTGAAGAAGGTATTGGTATAGTCATTTTTGGCGAATATCACATCCCCTGGTTTAGGTACCAGTACCCGACTATCTAACATCAATTCTCGAAATTGCAGGGCGTTAACGCCAGCGAAGACTGGAATCCGCTCTTGAGCGAGTTCAAGCACCTCGTCGACTTCCATGTTAAATGGCAGCACGCTGAATTTTTCTTCGAGCAAGCCATGGTCAGCAGGTTTAACGTCGTTACCAAGGATATATTCGACAACCTCATAACCCTGATTCATCGCCTGTTTAATTAGCGGATAGCCGCCGAGGGCACCAATGATGTACATCCCCGGCACATTAGATTCATAGGTGCTGCTAAGCGCCGGAATAGCGGTCATGTCTTCTGATGGGAATTCAATTCCGAAGGATTCAACCAGGCCGCGAGGAGGAATAGCCCCTAGCCGGGCAATAATGCGATGTACGGGGACTTTTGCTTCACCTGTACTGGTCTTCAGCAGCAAATTACCCCTGAACTCACCATCTGTATGTTCAACTTCCGCTGGTGAACTGCTGTAGTAACACTCGATAGTACCGGCATCAATCGCTGCGGTAATGAGGTTAAGGTTACCTTCCTTAGCACGGGCAAATTCATCTTTACGGTTGATGATATAAACTTTGTTGTTTTTCGACAGCGCAATGGCGTTTTCGATGGCGGCATCACCCGCACCCACGACAGCAATGCTTTCACCTTGATACTCGTCAGGATCATCGAGTTGATATTGCACCCACTCTGCCTGGTCACCCGGCACACCAAGTTGCCTTGGGTTACCCTGCAGACCAATACCGAGAATAATGTGTTTGGCTTGAACCTCTTCACCGTTCATCAAACCGATGGTGAAGTTGCCCTTTTCCCCTGAAATAGATTTTGCCTCAGCACCATATCTGATATTGACGCCCAGCGATTCGATACCAGATTCCCAATTGCCTAGAATCTCTTCACGTTTACCCGCATCAAACTGGATAGGACTACGAAGCGGTAAGACGCCTGGCTCTGCCATGACATGCTTACCTTTTTGATACTTCTGAATGGTGTTAGCAATTTTTGGAGAACTCTCTAGCAGAACGTGTTCGACATTGAGTTCCGCACAACGAGCAGCGGCACTAAGTCCTCCAGGACCAGCTCCAATGACAACAATTTCGTACAAGTTCACCTCCAAGTGTAATTTCTACTTGAACGCCGCTGACACCCATCCTGGGAGGCCAGCCCGGTTGTCGTTCAAGAACCAGAAATCTACCACAGTTAGTTCAAAAGCCATACTACCCAGAGGGTCTATTCATAAGATTATTCAGTTGACATTTCATCTGTGAGCCACGTCCCATCTAGGTCGTGAATTGCTACGCAAGTTTGAAGTATAGATTCCGGCGGGTGACGGGGTTCACAGTATCGGCAGGAAATCAGCGTAAGGTCGATGGAAATCAAGGAAAAAAACCATGAACAAAGGCCATACAAACCCAGCAGATATCATCAACTGTACCTGTCTTATCCTCATGGTTGGCTGGATGCTACTACAGATCGCCTAGGATCTATTTAGCCTGGTGACTTCTAACAGGCCAGTAAGGATTAGGTCTGCGACCACATGATCGAACAATTTTTCTCGATTAAACAACTGTGCGAATCCGCCGGTACCAATGACAAGTGGTGGTTCGTCAGGAAAAACTTCCGTTGTGATGCGCTGCACAAGCTCTTTCACCATACCAACATTGGACCAGTACAATCCCGCTTGAATGCTTTCCACTGTCGAGCGACCTATCCCAGAACTGGGCGGTACAATTTCGACAGATGGTAGTTGGGCAGTTCTTGCTTCCAGCGCATCCATGGCAAGCCTGAGCCCTGGTAAAATATTGCCGCCTAAAAACTCTTTATCTTTAGTGATGGCGCACAGGGTTGTTGCTGTGCCGAAATCTGCAACAATCAGATTTTTGCCTGGGAATAATTTGATCGCACCTACAGCATCAGCAATTCGGTCAGCACCAACTTCTTTTGGATCCCGATACAGGACCTTCAAACCTGTCTTGATGCCGGGCTTCAATACCAGTGGCTCGAGACTAAAATATTTCTGACAACAGGCGCGTAAGGAATAGAGTAGATCTGGAACAACA
>CBDUKY010000238.1:0-5540 GCA_965367925.1 uncultured Pseudomonadales bacterium
GTGAATGCTGACATACGCGTTGGCAAGCTAAATATTGGCTTCTCCATTATGAGCGGACTGTTATTTGGACTAGAGACTATTCTGGTTATTTATCTTGCGGCGTTGACGGTAATGAATGGTGAGCTAACGATAGGAATGGTGCTCGCGTTTCTTGCCTACAAGGGGCAGCTTAGTGGCCGACTAAGCGGGCTAGTTGAGCAACTCATCATGTTTAAGATGCTTAAACTACACCTGCAACGACTTTCAGATATCGCACTTGAACCCCAGGAGGCACACAGAGATGCCATGGTATTGGCAAGTGAAGGGGCCGGGGCGATCGAGGTTTGTGGTGTGAGTTATCGATACGGTGACAATGAACCTTATGTGTTGAAGGACATTTCCTTCTCGGTAATGCCTGGTGAAGCTGTGGCCATTGTTGGCGCCTCCGGTGGGGGTAAATCCACCTTGATGAAACTTATGCTTGGTTTGTTAACGCCTGTTGATGGCAAGATTCGTATGGATCAAACAGATATGTATCAATTGGGTTTGCGAGCCTATCGACAACAGGTGGCAGCGGTTATGCAGGATGACACGCTACTTGCAGGTAGTATCGCAGACAACATTTGCTTTTTTGAGACGGAACCTAATCTGTTACGTATTCAGCAGTGTGCGGCAGTGGCGGCAATACATGATGAAATTGCTGCCATGCCAATGGCTTATCAGACCCTGGTTGGAGATATGGGTAACCAGTTTTCTGGTGGCCAGATTCAGCGCCTACTACTTGCCAGGGCCCTTTATCAACAACCGAGAATCCTATTTTTGGACGAGGCGACTAGTCATCTCGATACCCAGAATGAAACCAGAATAGTAGAACAGATCAGTCAATTATCAATGACCAGAATTATTATTGCTCACCGGCCAGAAACTATTAGACAAGCAGATCGCGTACTCCGCATTGATAAGGGTCACCTTATCGAAGTTAGTGATGTTGAAAGAAATGTCCTGGAAGGCTAGTCCAGCACCACAGTATCTTTGTTAGCTTCAAGAATGAACCACATTCTGTCCCTGGTGAGCATCACATTGGATGGTAAATCCCTGTGATAGATATTTTGCATCACAGTATTTTGTGGTGGTGGCACCAGATGATATAGCCCGATTGTGTGGATGCTGGTCTGCGCCGCGAGGGTGATAAGGGACTCTGTGCTGGCGTGATAGTCCTTCACATCTCGTAGTATCTTGCCATTCCGTGGCCGGCCATTCGCATCGGCGGCATCGGCAAGGGTGTCGAGGATGACAAGGGAGGCTGCATCAGATAAGAGTAAATCTGCATCTTGACTGTTAAACAGTACGTCAGAGCTAATCAATGTGTCTCCTGTGATCACAACCACACGATCCTTGTATTCAAATTTGTAGCCGAGGCTTGGTGCAATAGGTGGATGGCTTGTTGAGAAGGCCGTGATTCTTAGATTGTCGGAATGAAAGATTTCACCCTGATCGATTTGCCTTGCGCGCAGTATGCCATTTTCTGGTGGTAGAAAATCCGCACCATGGTGTGCAACGCGATAGCGCCGGTCGAGCTGATAAGTCGCATTGATTCCGTCGATCACATCATCAATGCCCTTTGGACCGTAAATCTCAAGACTATCTGCCTTACCGGCAACCCAGCTATTGAGATTAAGTTCGTAGAGTTCCGCAATATGATCCGAGTGAAAGTGGGAAATTAATACGCCGTCAAGCCGATCCATCGGTAGCCGGCCAAGGGTGACATTGGTTGTAGAGCCAGCACCTGAATCTACTATGAAAAAATTCTCTGGCGTGACCACAGCAACACAAGCCTGAGCACGACTGGTATCTGGTAACGGTGATGAAGTGCCGCACATATAGACTTGTATTGCATCTAGTGAGCTATCGTAACTAGCACTCGACATCGCAACAGTTGCCATTCTTTGTAACATAAAATCCTGACCGGATTTTGTGTAGATTATGGTGCCTGTCAAAAGAGACAAACCCAGGGTCGCACCGATAAAACCGGCTAAAACTTTTCTAATCATAATCTTCGTTCAGGTGGTTATTGGATAATTAGAGAGCGTCTCCGCCGGGCTCAAGTGCGTTTATCGTACCGTTCCCGGGGGTAAAAAATAGCATAGATGTCTCGCGATGAGGTATCGCCGTGTGCCATAGACCTTGCGGAACTATGATGTATTGCCCAGGTTCAGAAATCCTTAGTCGTGATACTTCTGCGGTACCATCATGAAGGATGAAATCGGTATCTCCTTTGAGTAGATAGACGATCTCGTCTCCTTCCGGATGAATCTCCCAGGTGTCCCAGGGGATATCGAAATCAAAGTTTGAAAACAAAACATGGCCGGCAAAGTCAGGGAACTGCTGCGCTAGACCCGGAAAGAAATCTTCATTGACCTGACGGGTATGTACCCTGCCATCCGGGGAGTATATGCCGCGTGTGTGATGAATATTATGCGGTCCAATCTTATCCATGATCCTGGTGCCTTTATTGTGATTGTCAGGAGGCGGCTGAGTCCACCAGCCTTTCGATAAGTGCTGCACCTACCCAGGTCAGGGGAGGAATAATCAGGTAGACAAGCAACCTCGTCACCACTGGCAGATTAAATGGCCATTCAGAAACTCGCTGTATTTCCTGCCGATAAGTAATGAGAGGTTGAAGTTTATTGAGTTCGGGCAGAGCAAAACTATTTCTGCCCTCTGTTGTTTGAGTCTCAGCGATAAGTCTTTGTACATTGCTAATGGCTGCTTGCTTGGCATCTCTAATGCGGCGACGAATAGGTAAGACAGGTAGCAGTAGCAGGTAAAGCATAGGGAAAAACATGCCAAAGAATCCGGGTAGCAGGGTCACGGGGACAATTGCCTGGTCTAAAAAAAGCAAAGCCATTCCGGCCTGACCACCGATAAGAACCAGGGTCGAATAAACGGCTACAAGGGAAAAGGCTGCTAGTGGCTCAGTGTTAAGCAGGTTAACGGGTACAGAATCGGTCAAGCTAGAGATGACCTGAGCATTATTCGTCAAATTATAGAAGAGCTCAAGGGCCGACATAAATTGTAATGCATCGCTGAGTTCTGACAGATTGCTTGCGCCAATGAGTAGCCAGCTATGACCACAGCCAAGCACCAGGGCTACAATTAGATACCGCAGCTGAAAGGATGTTGGCTTGTATTCAAGTTTTGCGATGACGTCAGCACGTTGATCCGTGTCCAGGCTAGATTGATCCAGGAGTTTATTTGCAGACTCAAGGGTTCTTTCCTGAATATAGTGTGAAGCACAGATCATGTAGGACAAGATAAAGGAAAAAAATAAGGGTAAGCCGACAGCGCCGGCTTGTATCTCGAGCCCTAATAGCATGAAGGTGAAAAACATCAAGGCGAATAGCAGGCAGAATGTAATCAGCCTGCCGTGGTTCAACGACAGAACGAGTTTGTGAATCCAAATGCCGCGTGGATTGTGCATAAAATCAGGGTGCCTTTATTGCCCTATAGGATAAGGTCGCGCTGAATTAGATCCCGAAGGTCTGGGTTACGTTGCTGCAATTGCCTGAGATTATTGCAGAGTTGTTGGTGAGATTCAGTGTCCCTGTGCAATAATCTTAAAAGTTCTAATTGTATTAACCACTCATCAGGAAACCCGGTTAACACTTCTCTCGCCAATTGATGTAAGGCTTCTTCATTATCAGCGCTTTCAATAAGCGCTAGCAGGGTTTCATAGGTGGCATTGGCCCTGTCTTCTACTTTGTTAGTCCGGTTTTGAGCTGATCCAGGCCGGACCGGGTATACGTCAAAGCGCTCGGGGTCTGCGCTACCTGCAAATACACTATTAATGGATTCCCCAACAGCCATGTCATAGACGCCCCAGGATGGATCGAACAACACCTCACCCGTTGGACCTAGTACCAGGCAATCATGGAAAGTAAAAAGCACATTTTGGCTATTCACTTTTGTTATGGATTTTAAATAGCCAGTGACTGTTACCCCGGATAGAAATTCGATACGAGTTTTCGTCTCTCGTTTTATGTTCATTGCCACAAGCTCTGCTTCCGTTGCCTGTTCTGGCGGTGTAGTCAGGTTGCTGATTTTACCAACCGGAGAACCAAAGCCTGATGCATGATAGTCAGTACCATGTCCTGCTAATTCGCGTCCATCCACGCTGAGCTGGGTTGGTCCGCCTGTGCCAATATAGATGGCATCGCCAAGTGAATTACAAAGCAGGCGGTTTAATTTACCGGATACTTGTAAACCTGAACTGTACTCGGCGGTTGTGACCACGCCGGCGTCAATTGCTTGCTGCAATGAAGCAGCACCACCAACCTGGTAGCACATTGTGGTCGCGAACTGGTCGAGAATTTGCGTTAAATGACGGCAGCTTTTTGTTACAAATAATTGTGGTTGGGCTTCCGTGATGTCGTAGCTTGTTTGCAGGGCGTCAACGGTAAACGGTAGCTTTTTGACCTGTTTATCATCCAGACAAGAAACAGATTCTGATAAAGAAGACAGGAGACCTGCGCCAAATAGTTTGTAGTTATCTAATTCTCCTACCAGACCGTATTCGACGGTCCACCAGTGTAATGTTGTTAGCCGAGCGAGCTCTGATGGTATGCCCGGATTACTAGTAAGTGCAGTCAAATGGCTATCAGCCTTTTTAATTTCGGCAGGTGTGGATGTGGGAGATTCCTTTAAATTAGAAAGTTCAAACACGGCTTGATAAAGGTCCAGATCATACTGGTTGTACATGGCGCGCATACCGACTTCGCCAAAACGTTGTAGGTATTCAGAATATTCTTCATCAACCAGGATAGGTGCATGGCCTGCGGCTTCATGAATGATGTCCGGTGCGGGTGTGTAGTCAATATGGTCAGGTTGACGAATCTCCAGAGCGATGGGTAACACGCGAAGGGATTGGAATTCCATAAATGCCTGGGGAGGAATAAACCCTTCGACGGCAATGGCTCGCCAACCAATGCTAGCGAGACATTGATTCATCTCTTCAATGGAGGGAATGTGGCTGGTAGATATGCCGGTTTTCTCTAGCCCTTCGAAGTAAACCGGGTGAGCGCTGGTTTTCAGTTGTCGGTTTAGATGTCTTAGTACATAACGCCAGACACACTGGTCGATTGCAGAATACTGGGTCTCGTATGCCTGATCTGCAACAAATTGTTGTAGGTGTCTGGGTAACCCGTCGCGAAGGGCGGTCTGGCTTAATTCTTTGCGATGTGACATAGGTCTATTGTAGCAGTTACCCGGACTTCGACTAGTTGGCATTGACTAGGGCTATTGCTGGCGAATAGGTATACTTCGTCAGCGTACACAAGGATGTAACCCATGCCACAAGAAGCATTGCGAAAGCCACATCTGATCCTATTGATAGTCGTCAGCTCGCTGGTATCCGTGCTAGCAAGCGCAGAAAGCCCAGAGTCGGCACGTCAATTCCCTCAGATTGAGCAGGCTAACACCCTGTTAGCAGTAGGGGATATTGATGGTGCGGTAGAAGAAATTCGAACCGGACTAAAAAAAGCTCGTCGTGCGGAAGATAAGGT
>CBDUKY010000239.1:0-5525 GCA_965367925.1 uncultured Pseudomonadales bacterium
TACCGAAACCCTTTGCTGTGCCAGTAAACATGGTCATGCCAGACCAGATCACCAGTGCCATGGCAACAATATTCTTCCTCACCCCCACGTCTGCCCAGCGCGCAATGGGGATACCTGCAAGGGTATAGAACAGTGCGAAGGCAATACCGCCTAGCAGTCCCAGTTGGGTGTCCGAGAGATGAATATCAGCACGGATGGGTTCAATCAGGATTGAGAAGATCTGCCGATCAATAAAGTTGACGACATAGACCACCACCATCAGGAATAGGACGTAATTACGATAACCATTTGTGACTGTAAAAGGTTGTTTTGCGGTCTTTTCAGGATGGGTCTGTTCTGGTTGCGTGTTCAATATCAGCCTTATTGCGTTATGAATCATTGGTAGCCATGCAGCTCTATCCGCCGCGGCTCATCATACTGATAGATAGTCTAGGATGGGGGTTGATTTGTCTAGTCAAATAGATAATTCTACTCGAGTAGAATTACTGTGGTCTAAAGCACGCAATGGGATCAATCGCAAAACAAGCAAAAGCGCAGTACCCCCGTCGTACTCAACGTAAGAAGGAAACGAGAAAGCGGATTGTGGCCTCTACTATTCGACTCGTGGCAGAGCATGGGAGTGATAGTGTCACCCTTGCCATGGTAGCCGCGGATGCGGATATTCATGTCACCACCATGTTTACCCACTTCGCGTCAAAGGCCGAGTTGTTCCTTGGCCTAAGCGAACCTGCCATTGAAGCGCTGCGGCGAAAAATTGAAGCAGCTAAAACCCACCAGCCATTTTTCGAGTTTATGGAGGCAGCCCAGATTGAATTTGCGGAGATGCTCGACTCAGGTGGTGATGAGGTCGTTGCGAATGCGCTTTATCTTCGCACCCAGGTAGACTTGTTACCTGCCTGGTTAGAGTATGAAAAAGCCCAGGCGAAAATGTTCGCTGACTATATTGAAGAGGATTTGGGTATATCTGCCCAGCAAGCGCGGTTGGTGGCAGGCATGATCGTCTCTGCCAACATTCACTCCTTCGATGCCTGGCTAAATGATCCTGGCAAATTCGACCTGAAAGCCTCCACCTTAAGTAACTTGTCAGAAATCAAAGCCATTGTTAGCAAGGGTTTGCTGCAACAAGAGACGAATTAGGATTATCGCATGATGGAAAAAGAATCTTTTCAATCGCTAGTCAAGAAACCTGAAGTGGATGCACTTCGACTCGCAGTGAAAGCTGCAAAGGCTGGCGATATCAAAGGCTACCAGCAGGTGAGGGCAGCGATGTCCTGGGCAGCCTATGCATGTCCCGCTGCGCTACTGGCTGTGTATGACACCATCTGCAGTGAATGGAGTGGTGTGGAACTACCCGCAGCGACTATTTCAGCGGATCATGAATTGCCAATTGGCGAAAACTTCTGGGCGGCCTACTGGTCGTTGATTGAAGATGCAGATAAGGGTTATGACGCTATTAGCATTACCCTCCGGGCAGCGGGACTAGGTGCCTATTTAAATGAAGGGTTCGAAGCTGCGTCCATTGCGGCAGCCCATCAATATGAAGGATATGACCAGTTAGATTTTCAGTGGGTGCCAGATTTTATCAATCTTGATGCCCTTGCAATGGAAGGAAATGATTCACTGGCGATGGATTTGTACAGAATGTGGGTGGAAAATGGCTATGATCCAGAGGTACTTGATCGGGATGCAATTGGTCTGTCCGAGCTACCGCCACCCCTTCGCTTTTTGAACACCAGAATCTTACAAATGCACGATGTCTGGCATCTGGTCGCTGGCTACAGAACCACGGCACTCCATGAAATCGCAATATCTTCATTTCAACTTGCCCAATTTGGCCATCACTATTCAGCGATGTTCCTGGCCGCAATCTTTGGTATTACGCTGTCGCGAAAACCTGTGTCAGTAGAAGGCGCATCGGTACTTCTACAGGTGATCAGTGAGGCCTGGGTACATGGTCGACAAACGCCGGCCATGATGCCAGTTGCCTGGGAAAGTCTATGGCATAAGCCCATTGCCGAGATACGTAACGAATTAGCAATTAAACCTTTCACCAGCCAATTTCCTGCGGATTTGTTTGAACAAATGTCCGCAGCCTAATAGGAGGAATTATGACGTCAGCTAAAGCAGGGAAACTATCCGTTCAACGGAAATCAATACACCCACGAGATGAAGATACCTGGGAGACCATTGCTGCTCGTGAGCTTGGTGACCAGCCCTTGGAAGATGCTGTATCTCAACTTCAAAGTTGGAATCTACACGTCTTTATGCGGCGTTCTGCAGCGCCAGACGCACCTCGCGCAGGCAATTTGATATTACCTAGTGATGTGATTTTTCTTGAACCACCAGTACAGCAAAACGTGGGTTAGATAAATCATGGCAAAAATTAAATCTGCCAGAGTCGCTGCTGCACACGAGGGTGATGCAGAGCTGGTAGTTACGATCGAATACGAAAATGGTGGTAGCACTGATGTCAGCTTAGACAGTGCTGCATCACAGGCGTTATTAGCATCATGTAACGCCACAAAATTGGATGAACTCATTGGGGCAGGCTGGCATCACGTAAAGGATGCCTTGAGCCTTTCCTATAATAGATTTGAATGAATCAACTAAAGAGGGTACGACAATGTTGGATCTGGTAATTCGCAATGGCAAGATCGTGGATGGCTCGGGCATGCCCGCATTTTTCGGAGACGTGGGTGTTCGGGATGGCAAGATTGTAACGATTGGTAAGGTGTCTGAATCAGGCGCTCAGGAAATCGACGCCACTAATCGGGTGGTAGCGCCTGGCTTTATTGACCCCCACACACACTTTGACGCACAACTATTATGGGATGGCTGCGCAAAACCAGCGCTCGAGCATGGTGTGACGACCATTGTACCTGGCAACTGTTCACTTTCTCTGGCGCCGCTCAAGGCTGAGCATAGACCCAAGCTTGTCGGCATGTTCAATCAGATCGAAGAAATGCCTATTCGGGCATTTGCAGAAGGTATTGAGTGGACCTGGGAAACCTTTGAAGAATTTTTGAATCGTATTAAGCAAGGTCTTGCGATTAATGTTGCACCGCTAGTTGGTCATTCGGTACTTAGACTCTGGGTAATGGGTGATGCAGCAATGGAACGTACTGCCACACCTGAAGAGACAAAAGCAATGCAAGACCTGCTGCGTCAGTGCCTTGATGCCGGTGCAATTGGTCTGTCTACTAGCTTTGTTGATATGGATGAAACCTTACAACCTGTGCCTAGTCGATATGCCTCCGCCGCAGAGGTAGATGCCTTAAGTGAAGTGTTAGGAGACAAGGGTCGCATTCTGCAGATTGTTAATGAATTTTATGATGCCGACCTGACTATTGCTCGGATCGATCAACTTGCTGAGATTTCTCTCAAACATCAAATCACCACAACCTTCTCACCTTTATTTATCAATGATGCGGAGATGCACAATGTTGAGCGGGTAATGGCAAGGGTTGAAGAGCAGTTTGCCAGGGGAGCCAGAGTATGGCCGCAGGTTCAAACCCGGCCCATTGATATTAGCTTTTGCTTTGAAGTACCTAGCTTGCTTTTTATTAGATTACCGACCTGGTATGCGGTGATGCGCTTTGGTTCTCATGATGAAATCGTCGCAGCCTTTAAAGACCAGGAAAAACGTCAGCAACTTGTAGCAGAAGCGACACCCATGGGCCCCTTGTGGGATCAATTGATATTAAGGCAAGTCAACACAGATGCTAACCAACATCTAGTTGGTAAAACCTTGAAGCAAATTGCTGAGCTTCGAAACACCTCAACCCTCGAAACCATGATTGACCTATCGTTGGAAGAGGATTTGCAAGCACATTTTCTGGCCGCAAATATGGGCCACAACAATGACGAAAAGGTTGGTGAATTGCTTGGTCACCCTAATGTCCATATTGGTGCCAGTGATGGTGGTGCGCACATATTGTCATTCTCAACCTATGGCGACACAGGTTACTTGATGAGTCGGTTCGTTCGTCAAAATGGTGCTCTGGGTCTTGAACAGGCCATCAAAAAGATCACCCATGACACAGCGTCTATCTGGGGCATGGCAGATCGCGGTCTACTGCGTTCTGGTTATGTGGCAGACATCACCATTTTTGATCCTGAAACCATTGATCGCGGTGATGAATACTATGTCCAGGATGTGCCAGGTGAAGGTAGTCGCTATGTTCGAGATGCGATCGGTGTGGATACCGTGTTAGTCGGTGGCGAAGTAATTTACAGGGCCGAGGGTGGTTACACAGATTCAAGACGTGGTTGCATTATTCCAGGCATGGGGAACTAGACAAGATGGATTTGAGCAATATTAACCAACGGCGAATTGAGACCAATGGTATTCAACTAAAAATCGCCGAGCAGGGTGAGGGGCCACTAGTGCTTCTTCTACACGGCTTTCCAGAATCCTGGTATTCCTGGCGTCATCAGTTTGCGCCTATCGCTAACGCCGGATTTAAGTGTGTCGCCCCGGATATGCGAGGCTATGGAGAAAGTGATAAACCCGCAGAAATCGAAGCCTACAATCAGGTTCAGGTTGTTAATGATATTGTCGGGCTGATTCCGGCTCTGGGTTATGAGACAGCCATTGTTATTGGTCATGACTGGGGAGCACCGACTGCCTGGAGTTGCGCCCTTAATCACCCGGATAAATTTACAGCCGTTGGTGCCTTGTCCGTACCCTTTTCACCGAGACCAGATTCTCCGCCTCTGGAAACCTTAAAGGCGATCTTTAAAGATAGCTTTTTTTATCAACTCTACTTTCAAACACCTGGCGTGGCCGAGGCTGAGTTTGAGGCGGATCTAGAAGTGAGCTTACGAAAGTTTCTCTATCTCGCCTCTGGTGATGCTGACCTTAGTAATATTCAACCGAAAACAGCAGACTCGGATCTTCTCTCAGACATGCCTGATCCAGGGACCTTGCCGGACTGGTGTACCGATGAAGATCTGGTCTACTACGTCAGTCAGTTTGAAAAAGCGCGTATGAGAGGGCCGCTTAACTACTATCGAAATCACAATTTGACCTGGGAGTTAACGGCTGACTCACCAACCAGGATTCACCAACCAGCAATGTTTGCTGCTGGTGCAAAAGATGGTGTCATCGTCATGGCGGCAGAAGCCCTGAAGCATATGCCAGAGTATGTGACTAACTTAAAAATCAACGAACTGATTCCTGAGATTGGCCACTGGACGCAACAGGAAGCGCCAGATGCGGTTAATGAAATCATCGTCAGGTTCTTGAACGGACTAAAGGGGTAGTGACTGTGGGTCAAAAAATCGCCGTTGTAGGTGCTGGAATAGCGGGGCTTTGTACTGCCTTATCTTTGTCGAGAAAAGGCAATGAGGTGATCTTGTTAGAGCGAGATGTGCCGCCGCCAGAGGGTGGTGCAGATGAAGCTTTCTTTGAATGGAAGCGTCGCGGTGCAGCGCAGTTTCGTCATCCACACGCATTTCTTGGCTTGATGTGCAATATTTTGCAGGACAATTACCCGGACCTGGTGGAAGAATTCTGGCAGGCG
>CBDUKY010000240.1:0-5430 GCA_965367925.1 uncultured Pseudomonadales bacterium
TCCTTTGACACCCGGTTAATGGTTCTCGGAAACCTGATTAATGGTGTATTTAGGGATCTCGACCACAAGATCTTCATCCCCAAGCTCTACCTGACAGCTCAAGCGGGAATCCGGCTCCAGGCCCCAGGCCTTATCTAGCAAGTCGTCTTCCAGTTCGTCACTCTCTTCTAGAGAGTCAAAACCCTCCCGCACAATGACGTGGCAAGTGGTACAGGCACAGGACATTTCGCAGGCATGTTCAATATTGATGCCGTTCGCAAGGGCGAGTTCAATGAGGTTATCACCTGTTTCACCCTCCAATACTGCGCCCTCAGGGCAACGTTCCGGATGGGGCAAAATGACTACTTGTGGCACATTCGTTCCTTAATTTCGCGTGGGCTAACGTCTTTTAGCGACAGGTTGTTCCGATTCAATCTCATCAAGACTGCGGCCGGAAAGCGCCGTTTTTACACTGTCATCCATTCTTCGAGAGGCAAACTCATCGGTTGCCTGGGCCAGCGCATCCGTTGCAGCGATAATATCTTTGCTTGATTCAGTAACAACCACACTATTCAACAAATCTATTTTGCTCTGAATGTGGGCTCGCTCATCTTCAGTTAGTAAGCGCTCGCCATCTTTCTCTAGCGCATTTTTAACTGCATCGGCAACACGTTCTGCTTCTACCCTGGCTTCCTGCAAGGAGCGGATTTGGACGTCTTTTTCAGCGTGCTCGAAGGACGCCTTCAACATATTGGCAACCTGCTCATCACTTAATCCATAGGTCGGCTTCACCTCGATCTTCGCTTCAACACCGGTGCTCAGCTCAGTGGCTGAAACAGACAAGAGGCCATCGGCATCAACCTGAAACAGCACCCCAATTTTCGCCGCACCTGCCACCATGGGTGGAATACCTTTAAGCTCAAATCTGGCCAGGGACCGGCAATCAGATACCAGTTCACGTTCACCCTGGACCACATGAATCAACATGGCGGTCTGGCCGTCCTTGTAGGTAGTAAATTCCTGGGCACGACTCACTGGAATGGCGGTATTTCGATGAATCACCTTCTCTGCAAGGCCACCAATGGTCTCAAGTCCCAGCGACAAGGGCAGTACATCCAGTAAGAGCATCTCGTCATCAGATTTATTGCCAACCAGTACATTGGCCTGAATCGCTGCACCAAGGGCAACCACCCGATCAGGGTCAATACTTGCCAGTGGTTCACACTGAAAATACTTGCCGACAGATTCAATAACCGCCGGGACTCTCGTCGAGCCACCAACCAGCACAACACTATGAATTTCTTCAATGCTGACGCCTGCATCTCGAACAGCACGCCGGCAGGCTTTGACGGATTCATTCAACAATGGGCTAATCAGCTCATCAAAATGAGACCGACTAAGCTCGCCCTTATAGGCGAGGCCATCTAGATTGATATCAATCTCTACCACTGATTTGTCGGTGAGTTGTTCCTTTAGTCGCCTGGCTTCCATCATCAAACCACGGAACTGGCCAAGACTAATTTTGCTGGTAAAACCGGCCTCTTGAATAATCCATTCGGCAATGGCGCGATCAAAATCGTCGCCGCCAAGGGCAGAATTACCACCAGTTGCCAGCACCTCAAAAACGCCCTTGTTCAAGCGCAAGAGGGAAATATCAAATGTACCGCCACCAAGATCATAGATCGCCACAACACCTTCCGCCCCCGAATCGAGACCATAGGCCACAGCAGCTGCCGTGGGTTCATTTAACAGCCTTAATACATTTAAACCCGCGAGGGTCGCGGCATCTCTTGTCGCCTGGCGCTGGGCATCGTCAAAATAGGCTGGCACGGTAATCACAACCCCGTCTAGTTCACCACCAAGACTTGCCTCGGCTCTTGCAGCCAGGCTCTTTAAAATTTCTGCCGAGGTTTCAACCGGGCTTACTTCTCCGCTAACAACCTTGATTAGCGGCATACCACCGTCACCAGCAACAAAGTTATTTGGTAGCTGCTGACCGATTTGCTTAATATCTTCAACCCCGCGACCCATTAATCGTTTTACAGATACGACAGTGTTAGCAGCATCTTCTGCTGCGTGACGTGAGGCTTCCCTGCCAACTCTTGTCGAGCCATCAGGTAAATACTGCACAACGGACGGCAATAGATGATCGCCGGATTCATCAGCCAGGGTTTGTAGTTCATTGCCACGATATGAGGCAATCAAAGAATTGGTCGTACCAAGGTCAATACCAGCGGCACGTTTACGTGCATGGGGATCGATCGCCTGACCTGGTTCTGTAATTTGCAGTAACGCCATAGAACTAATAGTCCAACAGTTTTTCTTCGAGGTTGACTGCTTCTTGCAGTAACTTATGAATGAATTGCATCTTGTATACAGTCTGCTCTGCGGCTACCAGATCAGTTGCATACTGGGCAGCAAAGTCCTGCTGCAGC
Source organism: uncultured Pseudomonadales bacterium (assembly GCA_965367925.1). Taxonomy (GTDB): domain Bacteria; phylum Pseudomonadota; class Gammaproteobacteria; order Pseudomonadales; family Azotimanducaceae; genus JAHRVQ01. Next base: position 2,415 of record CBDUKY010000240.1, read on the forward strand.
GCCTTGAGTTGGCCGCTGATTTCCGCTTTAAAACTATCCAGGGCTTCGATGGATGTCGCCTCATCTGCTTCAATCGACTCCAGCGATTCTCGCAGCTCAATCTGCTCCATGAGAAAATCACCGGGCAAAGAAGGGTTATGCTCGATCTCAACACCTGCCAGGCGCAACATATAGATAGCCCGCTTGAGTGGCTGCTTTAAGGTATCGAAGGCTTCATTTATATGCGCCGTCCATTGCACGGCGAGTCGTTTTTCCTGCTCTGAACCACTGGCAAACCTATCGGGATGCGCGCTTTTCTGGAGTTCGTGATAGGTGCTTGAAAGTGCTACCTGATCGACATCAAAATCAACATCACATTGCAGCAGCTCGAAAAAATTTGCTTGGAAGTCCACAGAATCTCGTTGGCCAGGCCAGAATTAACTAAACAGTAAAGCTTTCGCCGCAACCACATTCGCCTTGAACATTTGGGTTCTTGAACTCGAAGCCTTCATTAAGACCTTGCTTCACATAGTCCATCTCTGTGCCGTCGATATAGACCATACTTTTTGGGTCAACGAACACTTCAACACCCTGACAGGTAAACTTAATATCTTCTTCCTGCGGCTCATCAACAGGCTCAAGAACATACATCAAGCCTGAACAACCGGTAGTTTTGACGGCCAGGCGAATACCAATCCCCTTGCCACGCTTGGCAAGGTAATCGTTCACATGGCTTGCAGCCTTCTCTGTCAAACTAACGCCCATAACTATTCCTGCTATCTATCTAATACTTGCTGCTTACTTGGCTGCAGCTTCTGCAACCTCTGTTGTTTCACCGTGCTTTTCACGGAAGTCTTTGATCGCTGCTTTGATCGCATCTTCTGCCAGTACTGAACAGTGAATCTTGACTGGTGGCAATGCTAACTCTTCAGCAATTTGCGTGTTCTTGATAGAACCCGCTTCATCAAGTGATCGCCCCTTAACCCATTCGGTTAGTAGCGAACTTGACGCAATCGCAGAACCACATCCGTAGGTCTTAAATTTTGCGTCTTCGATGATGCCGTCATCATTGACTTTAATTTGCAGCCTCATGACATCGCCACATGCTGGGGCACCAACCATGCCAGTACCCACATGCTCGTCAGCTGCATCCATCTTGCCAACGTTACGTGGATTCTCGTAGTGGTCTAAAACCTTGTCGCTATATGCCATGTTTGTCTCTCCAATTAAAACTTTGTTGCGTTAGATTCGATTAAATCAAGTACCTAGTGTGCTGCCCACTCGATGCTATCGAGGTCCACGCCTTCTTTGTACATATCCCAAAGCGGCGATAATTCTCTCAATTTTTCAACCGCAGTACGAATTTTACCAATCGCAAAATCAATATCTTCTTCAGTTGTGAAGCGACCAATAGAGAATCGCAGCGAGCTATGGGCTAGCTCATCATTCATCCCTAATGCTCGCAATACATAGGAAGGCTCGAGGCTCGCCGATGTACAGGCTGAACCAGATGAAATCGCAAGATCACTCAAAGACATGATCAAGGACTCGCCTTCTACAAAATTAAAACTGACATTAAAAATGCCAGGGGTACGCTGATCGAGGCTACCGTTGATATAGACTTCTTCCATATCCTTCAAGCCATCCCACAGACGTAATCTTAATGCCTGAATACGCTCGGCTTCTTCATGCATCTCTTCTTTCGCAATTCTAAAAGCCTCACCCATTCCGACAATCTGATGCGTTGCCAGGGTACCGGAACGCATACCGCGTTCATGGCCACCGCCATGCATTTGCGCTTCGAGTCGAACCCTTGGTTTACGACGCACAAACAGTGCACCAATACCCTTGGGGCCATAGATCTTGTGACCTGAAAAGGACATGAGGTCCACTTTCATGGTTGCAAGATCAATATCAATCTTGCCAGCACTCTGGGCAGCGTCTACATGGAAAAATACTTTTCGCTCCCGACAAACCTCGCCAATGCCTGCAATATCATTGATCACACCAATCTCATTATTGACGTGCATGATAGAAACTAGCGTTGTGTCTTCCCGAATTGCCTCGGCAACCTGGGCTGGCGAAATCAAACCATCTGTCCCTGGTTCAAGGTAAGTGACCTCAAAACCTTCCCGCTCAAGATGGCGACAGGTATCTAACACTGCCTTGTGTTCAATTTTCGAGGTGATGATGTGCTTGCCTTTAGTCTGGTAGAAATGCGCCACACCTTTAATCGCCAGGTTGTCAGATTCTGTTGCCCCTGAAGTCCAGACAATTTCTCGTGGGTCAGCACCAATAAGATCAGCTACCTGACGACGAGCGATTTCCACCGCTTCTTCGGCTTCCCAACCAAACTTGTGGGAGCGGCTCGCCGGATTACCGAAGTTACCCTCGGCCATCAAACATTCGCTCATTTTCTGTGCAACCCGCGGGTCTACCGGTGTTGTGGCTGCATAGTCCAGATAAATTGGCACCTTCATACTTCTACTTCCTGTGCTGGTAATCTCATAAACTCTTCACGGCGAAGATCTTGCCGGGCAGCAATACGCTGTACCCCACGCCGTTCAATCAGGCTGGCGAGATCAATGCTGTTTAAAAACTGGTGAATCTGGGCGCTTAAATCGGACCATAATTCATGGGTCAGGCAGGTTTCACCACCCTGACAGTCGGCGCGACCTGAACATTTCGTCGCATCGACATTTTCATCAACAGAATCAACGATTTGCGCAACAAATATCTGTTCTGGTGGTCGGCTTAAGCGATATCCGCCGCCGGGACCACGAACGCTGGTGACAAGCTCTTGTCGCCGCAGTTTGGAGAACAATTGTTCCAAATAGGAGAGAGAGATCCCCTGCCGCTCGGAAATATCAGCGAGACTGGTAGGACCCTCGGCATCGTGCACTGCGAGGTCGAGCATCGCAGTCACAGCATATCTACCTTTTGCCGTTAATCTCATTTTAATCAATACCTTAAGTTAGTTGTTGCGCCCTCGATTGACTGACTTAGACCGGTAAAACGGATGCCAGGTTGCAGGGAA
>CBDUKY010000241.1:0-5393 GCA_965367925.1 uncultured Pseudomonadales bacterium
AAAGGCGATGTCTTATTCGCCACGGCACATGTACCTGGTAGCGGTATGAACTTCACCATCAACAATGCAAAACGTGCCAATGATGCTATCAAGCGTCATGAAGCTGTTATTAGTTGGATTAAATCTACCTTTGCTGAAGCAGAAAAAGAAAACAGCAAAGCGGTCGTACTGGCCATTCACGCTTCGCTTTTTCTGGTGGGTGACGGTAATGAATTTTCAAAGCACCAGTTAAGAGGTGGCGAGGAAGGACCCTATTATTGGATAGCCCTTGCCATTCGTGATTTCAGCGAGCAGTTCGGCAAACCGGTTTTATTGATAAACGGCGACTTTCACGAGTTTATTATTGATCGCCCATTTGTTGTCAGTCAGGGCGAGGGTACGCCACCGAAATACGCCAATATTACGCGTCTACAAGTCTATGGCGCCCCTGAGTTAAAAGCGGTCAAGGTTAGTGTCGATACCAGCAAGCCCTGGGTATTTTCATTCAGCCCACTCTATCCAGAGTAAATTTCAGGCAAAAAAAAGCAGCGCTTTCTAAGCGCTGCTTTTTATCTTTCACCCAGAAGGTTTAGCCAGCATCAGCTTCTGATGCATCATCCTCTGCAGGTGTATCTTCTTTCTCAATCAGTTCTTTGATGGAAAGCTTGATTCGACCACGGTCAGTATCAAGACATTTCACTTCAACTTCCTGACCTTCAGTTAGATAGTCAGTCACTTTCTCTACACGCTCGTGAGCGATTTGAGAAATATGAACCAGGCCATCTTTACCAGGTAGGATGTTAACGAATGCACCAAAGTCAGCAATCTTAACGACCTTGCCTTTATAGACTTTGCCAATCTCAGCTTCTGCTGTGATCGACTCAATCATTGCAACAGCCGCATCTCGTGATTCCTTGCCTTCACCGTAAATAGTGATAGTACCGTCATCAGAGATATCAACATCAGCGCCAGTCTCTTCAGTAATTGAGCGGATGGTTGCACCACCTTTACCAATCACGTCACGAATCTTGTCTGACTCAACCTTGATGGTCACCATCGCTGGTGCGTTTTCAGAAACGCCATCACGTGATCGACCAATCACCTTGTTCATTTCACCAAGGATATGAAGTCGAGCTGTCTTGGCCTGCTCAAGTGCAGTTTCCATAATCTGTTCAGTGATACCCTGAATCTTGATATCCATCTGCAATGCAGTGACACCAGTTTCTGTACCAGCAACTTTAAAGTCCATATCACCAAGATGATCTTCATCACCCAGGATATCGGTTAACACAGCAAAGCCGTCGTCATCTTTAACCAGACCCATTGCAACACCAGCGACTGGCGCTTTTAGAGGCACACCAGCATCCATCAAAGACAAGCTAGCACCACAAACACTGGCCATCGAAGATGAACCGTTAGACTCTGTGATTTCAGAAACAACCCGGATCGTGTAAGGCCAGTCTTCAAGTTTTGGAAGTACAGCAGCAACACCACGACGTGCAAGACGTCCGTGACCGATTTCACGACGCTTTGGACCGCCAGAGAAACCTGTTTCACCAACACTGTAGTGCGGGAAGTTGTAATGCAGCAGGAAGTTGTCCCGGTAACTACCATGGAGTGCATCAATCAAAGCTGCGTCACGCATAGAACCTAGTGTTGTCGTAACAATCGCCTGGGTTTCACCACGTGTGAACAATGCTGAACCATGAGTTTTATCGAGAATACCGACTTCAACATCAATCTTACGGACAGTTTGTGTATCACGGCCATCAATGCGAGGCTCGCCAGCGATAATACGACGACGAACAGTTTTCTTCTCGAGCTTACCAAATGCTGCAGCAACATCATCAGCATCAAATTCTGACTCTTCCGTTGCCAGCGCAGCAATCGCTTCATCGCGAAGTGCATGCAAACGATCTTGACGCTCCATCTTGTCAACTGTCTGGTAAGCCTCAGAGATACCGGCTTCAAACTTTTCAGCAACTGCAGAAGCGAGCGCTTCATTTTCAGGTTCTGGAGACCATTCCCAGGCAGGTTTGCCAGCTTCGGCTTTCAACTCTGTGATTGCCTTGATGACGGTTTGCATTTCCTGGTGTGCGAAAAGTACCGCACCTAGCATCTGATCTTCAGTTAATTCTTGTGCTTCAGATTCAACCATCAGTACCGCAGCTTCAGTACCTGCGACAACCATGTCCAGGTCAGAACCTTCGAGGGCTGAATAGCTTGGATTTAAGATGTAGCCATCTTTGTTGAAGCCAACTCGTGCGGCACCAATTGGGCCGCTGAAAGGGATACCAGACAAGCTCAAGGCTGCTGAAGTACCGATCATGGCAATAATATCTGGATCAACGTCTTTATGAGCAGAGATGACCTGACAGGTAACCTGCACTTCATTCATAAAGCCTTTTGGAAATAGTGGCCGAATAGGTCGGTCAATCAGTCGTGACGTCAGTGTTTCTTTCTCAGAGGGACGACCTTCACGTTTAAAAAAGCCACCAGGGATTTTACCAGCAGCGTAGGTTTTTTCTTCGTAGTTAACAGTCAGGGGAAAGAAGTCCTGACCTGGTTTTGCTTCTTTTCTACCAACAACAGCAACAAGCACGGTCGTCTCTGCCATGGTAACTACCACGGCTGCGCTTGCTTGCCGGGCAATCTTGCCCGTTTCAATAACGACTTCTTGGCCGCCGTAGGTAAATTTCTTTTTAATAGGATTCAATTTTTTCTCCAATTCAATACAGTCATCCTGAAGCGAGTACCAGCACAAGGTACCCGCGACAGGTATGGGCGTCTTATCTTCTTAGCCCTAATCTTTTAATTAGCTGAGCGTATCTGTCTGTGCTCTTGTTCTTCAGATAGTTAAGCAGCTTACGTCGCTGACTTACCATTCTAAGTAACCCGGTTCGAGAGTGGTGATCGTGTTTGTGCTCCTTGAAATGAGACTGGAGCTTTTCGATATTCGCGGTTAATAACGCGACTTGAACTTCTGGGGATCCTGTATCGCCTTCGGATTCACCATACTCTTTGACAATTTCAGCTTTGTCTTGTGCACTTAGTGCCATTTTACTTCTCCAATATGCAGTTTATGTTTTGACGTATGACCACGCATATTTATAGTCACCGTCTTTGGAAGGCTTGCTTCCGACTATGAAGTTGCCACCAGTCTTCTGGGAGCAACCCTACCATCTTCCATAATCTCACCGACGCCAATGAAACATTCTTCACCCTTGTCGGTTGATTCTGAAAAAAGTCTTACCCAACCCGTCGTGGGTGCTTTCGCAATTTGTACGGGTTGGCCTTGCTTCAAATATGAAGCACTAATTTCTGTGAGTTCGAGCCTTGGCCAGTCTGGCAAAGCATCTGCAGAGGGAAGTAAGCAGTTATCCAAACCTGAGTTACCTTCTTCTTGCTTCAACAACTCAAGCTCTTCAATAGTTTTTGCATGGGCTAAATCAAACGGACCTGAACTTGTCCGCCGTAGAGCCACGACATGCGCGCCGCAGCCTAACACTTTACCGATATCTTCCGCCAGCGTTCGGACATAGGTCCCTTTGCTGCAGTGGATATCTAGTGTAATTTCATTGCCATTATTAGCAACAAGTTCAAGGCTATAGAGGGTTACAGGGCGAGCCTTACGCTCAACCTCAACGCCTTGCCGGGCCAATTTATAAAGGGGTTTACCGTCTACCTTTATAGCCGAGTACATTGACGGAATCTGCTCTATATCCCCACGAAACTGGGCCAGGGTCGTTTCCAACATCGCATCTGAATAACCTTCCACTTCCCGGCTTTCAAGGATTTCACCTTCTGCATCACCGCTTGCAGTGGTTACACCCAACCTGACGATAGTTCGATATCGCTTGTCAGCGTCGAGTAAAAACTGGGAAAACTTGGTAGCCTCGCCAAAACATAGCGGCAAAACACCAGTCGCAAGCGGATCAAGACTGCCTGTATGACCAGCTTTACGACCATCAAACAGCCGTTTTACCGTCTGCAAGGCGGCATTTGAGCTAATGCCAATCGGCTTATCCAGAACAAGAATTCCGCTAATATCACGGCCTTTAGTACGACGTCCGCCCATTATTCATCCCGATCCGGTTTGTGCTGGATTTCATCGTTCTTGATGGCGTCGTTAATGGCTTTAGACATACGCGCGCCATTCTCGATCGTCGTATCATAGTGAAACCGTAGACGTGGTGTGGTGCGGGTCGAAAGCGCTTTGGCGAGCCTGGAACGTAAAAATCCTGCCGCCTGGTTCAGTATTTCAGTACCCTGTTCGTGATTCTCTTCTGGCAGGACAGTGAAATAGACATCACCATAGGCGAGATCCCGGCTCACTTTCACCTCGTTAATCGTCACCATACCGACACGAGGATCCTTGATCTCCATCTGGATTAAGATGGCGAGTTCACGCTGAATCAGGTCAGCGATCCTCTGTCCCCGGTTAAATTCTCTAGGCATTAGCTAGGCCTATAGCTCCCTGGCAACTTCTCGAGAATCAAACACCTCGATTTGATCACCTGGCTTGATACCATTGTAATTTTTCACGCCGATACCACATTCTGTACCGTTTCTCGCCGTGGTGACTTCTTCCTTGAAGTGACGCAGTGATTCAAGCTCACCTTCATAGATAACAACATTGTCACGCAGCACGCGAATTTTCTTATCCCTGTGAACTGTACCTTCAATCACCATACAACCAGCAATATCGCCCAGTTTCTTGGACTGGAAGACTTCTCTGACTTCTGCAATTCCGACAATCTCTTCTCTGACTTCTGGCGATAACATGCCAGACAACGCAGCCTTAACATCGTCGACAAGATCGTAAATCACCTTGTAGTAACGTAGATCCAGCGACTCACTTTCAATGATCTTCCGCGCCGCATTATCAGCCCGGACGTTGAAGCCGAAGATAACAGCACCTGAGGTGAGCGCGAAATTGGCATCGTATTCTGCAATAGCACCTACACCAGATGAGACAACGTTTACCTTGACCTCATCATTTCCTAGCTCATTAAGGGCCGAGACAATCGCTTCAAGCGAGCCTCGAACATCGGCTTTAACAACAATATTGAGATAGTCGACTGTTGTGTTACCGAAGCTAGCAAGCAAATTATCAAGGCTCGCTGCCGGGGTGGCCAGTCGTTCTGTATCGGCTTTTTCTTTTCTAAACTGTGCAACTTCTCTGGCACGTTTTTCGTCTTTAACAACGGTGAAGGTTTCACCAGCTGATGGTGGTCCATCCAGACCTAGCATTGACACAGGGGTAGCTGGTCCTGCTGATTTAACCGGTTTGCCATCATCACCGCTAATGGCTCGTGCACGACCGAAGTTCTGACCGGCAACAACGATATCGCCTTGTTTCAAGGTGCCGTTTTGAATCAGCAAGGTAGCAACTGGCCCCTTACCTGTGTTGA
>CBDUKY010000242.1:0-5370 GCA_965367925.1 uncultured Pseudomonadales bacterium
AAGTGCTCGATTCGCTTCCGAAAATTCTTCCGCAAGTTGCACAATGGATTCCACCGGTAGATCACATATCCCAGCAAGCATGTCTAGATCTGCTTCACGGGCGATAGCCTCAATAAACTCAATGCCTTTAAAGTACTGTTCGTGGTTTATCCGCGTTCTGTTTTGCTCAAATATCACTTTGATCAGCGCCAACAACAATGCCCAATCAGACTCAGGCAAAGGCGCTATATGTGAATCTGCCTTGATAGCAGACTCGGTGAGTCGCGGATCAACTATTGTGACTTTGGCACCAGCCGCCTGACGTGCCAGTACTCGCTTCCACCCATCTGGCGAATAGCCAATCCAACACATGGTGCTAACCGCCGGATTCGTACCGATCAACAGAAAGTAGTCACAATGATCTATATCCGTTTGCAGGCTAACCCAGGGATTACCGTAAAGGGCTTCTGACACGACATGTAAGGCGTTTTGATCAATGGATCCAACCCAGTAACGATTCTGTGTACCTATTGCATCCAGGAACAATGATTGAAACAGGGCGCTACCAAAGTTGTGGCCATTCGGATTACCGGTGTAACTGGCCACGGCCTCGGCACCATGTTCATTGATGATTTTATTTAGTCGCGAAGAGATATCTTCAATGGCTTCTTCATAGCTTGTCGGCACATATTTATCACCTACCCGCTTCATAGGACTGGTGATTCTTAGCGGATGGTTCAAGCTTAGATGAGACTTTGCCCCTTTGATACAGAAGTCTCGCCAGCTGAACTTGTTCTCTTTATCAGGCTCAATTTTTATTACTCGATTGGCTTCAGTGGTAACTTTAATACCGCAGGCTTGTTCACAGATACCGCAAATAGTGTAGGTCTGTGTCTGCATGCGATATCAATTGTTGGTGTTCAAAGTAAACGCCGCATGGGCAACGGAAGTATCCATGAAGTCACGGAATCGCTGCCATTTTCCATCCCGCACCGTGATGATGTGGGCGAAGTCAGAATCTATGGTGCCGCCGGTTGAACGGGCTGTTAGATTTAGATGGCCTGTGACAGTGACCATGTCACCTTCAGAGAGGAATTGTTCTGGGTCAAACTGGTTGATATCGAGGGATGAAAGTACTGTGGAAAAGAATTTTTCGGCTTCCGCCTTGCCTTTGTAGTTGCCCGCATATGGGATGGTGGATGGACCATAAAAATTGATTTCAATATCATCCGCTAGCCATTCCAGAATGCCGGGTATATTGCCGTTACCAAAATGTTCAAATACTTTTTGCGTGACCTCGATTGGCGACATTAGCTCCCCCTGGTTTATTGTGTCCTTAGGACATATATTCCAAGGTTTACATTATGCCGTCAACCTCTTTCGCCAATAGTTAATCGACGACTGATAGAGCCAATGCGCTAGCCTATATAGGCCAGCCCGGCTAGCTGGGACTTATTTACTCTGGCACTTTACTCTGACCCCAACGTTTACTCTGGCACTTTACTCTGACCCCACTACTGTTGGGGTTCGACGGCGACGGGGATACCGGTCATGAAGGCCTGGTTACTGAGTTTCTCGTAGCTGCCTGGGCCGGAGGGTAGTAACTCATTGGCATTGCTACCAGGGTTCTTCCTGGCTACATGCATTCGGGTCTTCTGATGTCCCCAGCCATGGGTCATGGCCACAGTGCCAGGCTTTAGGTCTTCATCAAGGGCAATGATGGATTCGATTTCACCGAACTCGTTATGAATTTTTACCGCTGAGCCATCACCAAGATTTCTCGCCCGTGCATCTTCCGGGTGCATAAACAATGGATTAGTTAGCTGCGACTCTCGCTTCAAGGAAGGCAAATTGTGAAACCAGCTATTAACCATATAGTTGGTTCGCCTGGATATCATCTTCAGCGGTGCACTGCCGTCTGCAGCCTGCTGGCTTAGCTCGTCAAATATGGTCCCACAGGTCTGAAATGCCCCGCTAAATATATCTGGGCAACAATCAATTCGACCGGATTCTGTTTGAATCCACTTCTCATAAAAATTGCCAGGCTGGTTTCGCGGCAGTACCGCGGTTTGCTGTGGTGTCTGCTTCAATTCATCAATACTAGTATTCGATTGCTTGAGCATATGATCAAGACGACCAAACAAATTGGTTTCATCAAGGTTATCTAGCACCGAGTCAAAACCCTGGGCCTGTTCAATCCGGCCTAGTATCCACCATTCAGGTTTACGTTCTGCCTTTGGCGGCACAATATAATTGGTATATTGCACGAACGGTTGATGCTGCAAACCAAGACCACACATATTAATGTCTTCACGTTCATACATGCCTGTCGCTGGCAAAACATAGTCTGCAAGTTCTGCCGTGGCATTCGGGTAAATATCAATCACCGCCAAGAATTCTAATGTCTTAAAGGCTGCTTCAAGCAGCTTGCTATTACCAACGGATAGCAATGGGTTACCGGAAATAACGACCATGGCTTTGATTGGGTTTTCTTCAGCCAGAATCATGTCAGCCATCAGGTTACCCGGTAGCGACCCTCTGATTTTTCGCATCTCGCCAAAGGGACTATCAAAGAAAGGATTCTCGCCTCGCACCTTACCTGCCTTGGCAGCGGGATAAAAACCGAGGGAATAATAGTTACCACCAGGCTTATCAAAGTTGCCGGTACAAACACTCAACATATAGAGTAGCCAATAAGCGAGCGTACCTTGACGCCCCATATTCACACCGGTGGACATATAGACAGCCGCTGAATCCGCTGCCGCAAACTCATCAGCCAGGGTCTTAATCGCTGCATCCGATAGACCAACTACCGGGGCAACTTTTTCTGGGCTGTAGGCATCAAGAAAATCCACCAGGCCATCTACATGGTCTGCATGTTCCGCCAGGTAAGCCTGATCAAATTGGTCACTCTTGTACAGATGGTGCAGCATAGCCGCCATCAGATAGACATCTGTATCAGGATTAACATGGACTATTTCACCAATACCTTTAACGGTCTCGTTTACCCGCGGGTCAACAAAGCGAATCTTCGCACCCCGTTTGGATGCATCTCGCAGCACTTTGATAGGGTCAGCGATAGATATAAAGCTCATGTGGGAAATACGTGGGTTCGTACCGAACGCCAGCAAAAAGTCTGTACGTTCAATATCCGGAATTGGGTGAATCGTGCTGGTTCCAAACATGGCCTCGCTACCAGCAAACTTGTTGGCGCAATCCTGGGTACCTGAACTGAAGTTAGTACGAATCTCATTCTTCACCAGGAAAGAACCGATAGCGGGTCCAGCCAGGGCATTAAATGCCAGTGGATTACCGGTATAAGAAGCAATTGCCTCGCTACCATATTTTGCTCTGATGGATTTCAGCGCCTTTGCAATATCACTTGCCGCCTCATCCCAGCTAATACGCTGAAAGTCATCGCCCACTTTCTTCTGCGGGTAATCGAGCCTATCCGGGTCATTATGAATTTCCAGGGTTGCTAGCCCCTTGTGACAAGCAAACCCTTTCGTCACAGGATGATCTCGATCCGGTTTTAAGGACAGGATCTCATCATTTTCAACTTCCGCGACTAGCGCACAAGAAGGCTCACATACCCTACAAAATGTACTCTTCTGTACCATCGTGACTCCCTTTCAGTGCAAAGCTGCACTGCTAATTCAGCATCAAATTACCCTTGTGCACAAAATATAACACGGTCAATCCAGTGGGGATCAACAAAGGTCAATATTGCCCTTTTTTACTCACAGGAGATCATGTACAAAGTCAGCTCTTATTTAGACCATAAATTCACCCTTGTCGTCACAGGAGGTAACTAATGTCTGACGCCGAATCAAAAGACACACCGGAACAAGCTGAATTCCGTGCCTATTGCCAGAAATGGCTGGCAGAAAATCATCCAGGTCAACCACCAGTCCACATTCCCCAGGGTGCGCTTGAATTAAGCGATCCTGAAGCCCTTGCATGGCTACAAAAATGGCAGAAGTCTGCCTATGACGCGGGTCTTGTTGGCGCAGACTACAGCAAAGAAGCTGGCGGTGGTGGCAGAACAGGTTGCCAGGCAATTGCTAACCAGGAAATGCAGCGGGCAAAGACCCCCTTCTTCCCTAATATTATTGGTCTTGGCATGGCTGCACCGACAGTTTATTTCCATGCCCGGGATGATGTGAAAGCCGAACTACTGCCAAAGCTACTTTCAGGTGAAGAAATCTGGTGTCAGGGTTTTAGTGAGCCAGGCGCTGGTTCAGACCTTGCAAACCAACAAACCTTTGCTGAAAAGAAAGGTGATAGCTGGGTTATCAATGGTCATAAAGTTTGGACTTCCCTCGCGCACTTTGCGAGCTGGATGATTCTACTCTGTCGAACAAGCAAAGATGACAAGTACAACGGCCTTTCCTACTTTGTTGTTCCTATCAAAGATGCCATTGGTAAAGGCGTAACTGTTCGCCCCTTAATTAAAATGACCGGGGAAACTGGCTTTAACGAGGTTATCTTCGAAGACCTGGTGGTTGAAGATAGATATCGCCTTGATGAAGTTGGTGCAGGCTGGAAGGTCGCAATGACAACCCTTGCCCACGAACGAGGTGCCGGTCCTTTAACAACCCCTTCTGCTGGTGGCATGGTTACCGAGAAGAAAGAAGGTGCAAGCATTGGTAGCGCAGCATCCCTCATTGCGCTGGCAAAACAGTCCTACCGAAATGGTAAAACCGCTGCCGATGATCCTGCTATTCGTGACGAGATTATGAAATTGATGATCCGTCAGGAAGGCTTCCGACAAAATCAACGCCGCATTGGTGTTAAGGCATTGAATGATCATCCGATGCGTCTACCACTTCAGTTTAAGTTGGTTGCTACAGAGATGAATCAGGATATCGCTCAACTTGCCTATGAGATCGAAGGTGCTAGCAGCAGTCTTTATGTGAACGACGAAAATGCAGCTGCCGGTGGTCAATGGCAATTGGCTTATATGAATAGCTTTGGCGTTACCATCGCAGCTGGTGCCAACGAAGTGCAACGTAACATTCTTGGTGAGCGGGTATTAAACCTGCCTAAATCCAAGTAAGCCTGAGAGGAGATAATAGGATGACACAATCAAATAACTTCGGCTTTGGCGAAGATGAAACTATGTTACGTGATTCAGCAAGGAAATTTTTTGCTGACAACTGCTCACCAGACAAGATTCACTCACAGGTTGCACATAATCCGGACATTCACAGACCGATTGAATGCATCTGGGATAAGGACCTCTGGAAACAGATTTGTGAACTAGGCTGGACCGCGGTTTGCGTACCTGAAGCTGCCGGCGGTATCGGTATGCCAGTTGTTGCTGCGGTTGCAATTGCAGAAGAAGCAGGCAAAGCAGCTTACCCTGGCCCCTTGAGTTCAACGCTGAAT
>CBDUKY010000243.1:0-5360 GCA_965367925.1 uncultured Pseudomonadales bacterium
GGGCCAACCCTCGGGACTCTGACCTTTGTCTTCACAATTTCTGGGACCGTATCCAACCTTGTCTGGGGCGCCATTGCAGATAAGAAGGGTTTCCGGCTTACTTTTCTGGCGGCTATTGTGCTCTGGGTTGCATCAACCTTACTGCTGATGGTGGCAAGCGATTTGATTGTCACATCAATTGTCTTTATTGGTATAGGTGCGGCTTTTCAGGGATTCCAAAATGCGTCCATGAATTTAACCCTGGAGTTTGGCGATCGAGACAATCTGCCCGTCCGAATAGCCATTGCGAATACCGCCTCGGAGATCGCCGGCACCATAGGACCGCTACTTGGGGGTATTCTCGTTGCCTTGCTGGGTTACGAATCTGTGTTTGCTGCTTCCATTATGTTCCTTGTCGTGGGTGGCATCGTGGTGCTGATCTATGTGCCGGAGCCCAGATTTCGGTCCCGCTAGGGGAAACACCGGGGAATGTTTTTACTCTGGGGAGAAATTTCCGTAAGATTGCCGGGCTTGCTAGTTCGAGCAACAAATTAAGTACAGACAAAGTACGCCAATCCAGAGCCGAGAATATGTTAGCCAGTGTCCAAGCAACAGCAAATGCGATTACCGCGACTGCGATTGCGGCGACCTGCGCTGCGATTAGCTAAATTACACAGAGTGCCGGGTCCGCACTCCAGGTGTGGACCCGGCTTTTTTTTGGAAGAAAACTAATGGATGATTTCCCCCGAATAAAGCGCCTCCCTCCCTATATCTTCAGCATTACTGATGCATTGAAGAAGGACGCGCGCGCGAGAGGTGAAGATATCATCGACTTCGGTATGGGTAATCCCGACCAGGAAACACCGAAGCATATTGTCGACAAGCTAATCGAAACTGTGCAGCGCGGCGATACCCATCGTTATTCTCAGTCCAAAGGTATTCCAAGACTCAGGCGAGCAATCTGCAACTGGTATAAAGATCGATTCGATGTAGATCTCGACCCTGAATCAGAAGCTATTGTCACCCTCGGCTCAAAAGAGGGCATTGCCCACCTGGCCATGGCAATCCTTGGTCCAGGGGATGCTGTACTCGTACCTAATCCCTCTTATCCCGTGCATCCCTATGGCTTTGTGATAGCTGATGCGGATGTTCGGCATGTACCCATAACCGCCGATGGTGACTTCTTCGCCGAACTAGAACACGCGATTATCAATAGTTGGCCAAAGCCCAAGGTGCTAGTGATTAACTTTCCTAGCAATCCAACGACCCAGTGTGTTGAGCTGGACTTCTTTGAGAAGGTCGTCAGCATTGCCAAAGAGCATGGTATCTGGGTTGTACAGGATCTTGCTTATGCAGATATTGTGTTTGATGGCTATAAGGTGCCCTCGATCTTGCAGGTCCCAGGGGCGAAAGACGTGGCAGTGGAATTTTTCACCTTGTCGAAAAGTTACAATATGCCCGGCTGGCGTATCGGCTTCTGTGTTGGTAACCCAACCCTGGTTGGCGCACTTGCACGGATTAAATCCTATCTGGACTACGGTATGTTCACACCAGTCCAGGTGGCGGCAATTGCTGCCCTTGAAGGTGATCAGACTTGTGTCGAAGAAATCAGACAGATGTACCAGAATCGACGGGATGTACTCTGTGAAGGCTTAAATGCTGCTGGCTGGCAGGTCGAAAAGCCAAAGGCAACCATGTTTGTCTGGGCAAAGATTCCCGAACAGTTCTTACATATGGGGTCTCTCGAATTCAGTAAGTTTCTACTAAAAGAAGCCAGGGTTGCTGTTTCTCCGGGCATTGGCTTTGGTCAATATGGTGACGATCATGTGCGTTTTGCCCTGATCGAAAACGAACACAGAACGCGCCAGGCCTTGCGTGGTATCAAACAAATGTTCAAGAACGCTAAACAAGCAGGGGAATAACCTTGAGTAATTTAGACAGCCAACCCTTAAGAGTTGGTATTTGCGGTCTGGGCACTGTTGGTGCTGGCGCTTTTAATCTGCTCAGCGATAACGCCGTTGAAATTAGCCGCAAGACAGGCCGAACTATCAAGGTTACTCATGTTGGCTGTCGCCGTGACCCGAAAGATTGTGATCTAAAGGATGTCACGATAAGTCGTGACATCTTTGATGTCGTAACAAGCAATCAGGTTGATGTGGTGCTTGAACTAATTGGTGGCACAGATGATGCGCTTGAATTAGTTAAGTCTGCGATTGCTAACAAGAAGCATGTGGTGACAGCGAACAAGGCGTTAATTGCATTGCATGGTGAAGAACTGTTTGCGCTCGCAAATGACGCTGGTGTTTGTTTGAAATACGAGGCCGCAATTGCTGGTGGTATTCCAATTGTTAAGGCGATTCGTGAGGGTCTTGCTGCTAACAAAATTGATTTTGTTGCAGGCATTATAAATGGCACTACAAATTACATCTTGACCGAAATGGAGCAGGCTGGAAATCGGAGCTTTGAGGATGTGTTGGTTGAAGCCCAACAGTTAGGTTATGCGGAAGCTGATCCCACATTTGACGTGGAAGGCATAGATGCTGCGCATAAGTTGGCAATCCTGTCTTCTATTGCCTTTGGTGTGCCGCTTAATTTTTCCAAAATGTATACAGAAGGCATCTCGAATATCACTGTCGAGGATATCAAATTTGCATCTGAACTTGGCTATCGACTAAAGCATCTAGGTATCACTCGCTTGACAGATAAGGGCGTTGAGCTTCGCGTTCATCCAACGCTGGTAGACAAAAAGTCCATGTTGGCCCAGGTAAACGGGGTGATGAATGCGGTGCTGGTTAGCAGCGATGCGGCGGGGGAAACCATCTACTATGGTGCTGGTGCCGGCGCAGGACCTACAGCCTCAGCAGTTGTGGCTGATGTGATTGATGTCTCTCGCAGTGCTATGGGTGAGCAGATTCCAAACCTTGGTTTCGTTGCTGAGCAAATTAGTGATGTGCCGGTACTTGAAATATCGGAAATTAGATCCGTTTACTATCTTCGGTTAAGAGGTCTGGATATTCCTGGTGTACTCGCCAGCATTTCAACTATTTTGAGTCAGCACAATATTAGTATTGAATCCCTCATTCAGAAGGATGACCGTAAAGGTGAGGTGCCAATCGTCATTATCACAGATTTTGTTAAGGAGTCTGAAATTGACGGGGCGATTGCAGAACTGCAAGCGCTCAAGCATGTTACCGGGTCCATTACCAAAATCAGGGTTGAAAACTTCTAGATGAGAAAGCGCCTTAAGCGTCGGCAAGCCAGACATCAACTTGATGGTCTGCCGGACTTATTGTCGAGGCTCTATGTTGGTCGTGGTGTTACCCATGTGGAAGAAGTAAACCATAGCCTTGCGAACTTACACCGACCCGACCAGCTCAAAGGTATAAGGCAGGCTGCGGAACTGCTTGCAGATGCTATTGCCACCAATGAATCTATTCTTGTCGTTGGGGATTTCGATGCAGATGGCGCAACCAGTTGTGTGCTACTTGTCCATGGCTTGCGAGCAATGGGTGCAAAGCAGGTTGATTATCTGGTGCCGAACCGATTTGATTTTGGCTATGGACTAACACCGGAAATCGTCGAGGTTGCCGCCCGGCAAAAGCCCTCACTCATCGTCACAGTCGACAATGGTATATCCAGCCATGAAGGTGTAGCTCACGCCACAAGTCTTGGCATCAAAACCATTGTGACAGACCATCATCTACCAGCAGATTCCTTACCGCTAGCTGATGCCATTGTTAATCCAAACCAACCAGGCTGTGAATTCCCAAGCAAGCATCTTGCTGGTGTCGGGGTGGCTTTTTACCTGCTGTCCATGGTGCGGCAGGTGTTAAAAGAGCGCAATTGGTTCGGAGAAAGGCCGCTACCTAATCTGGCTGACTATCTGGATCTTGTCGCACTCGGCACAATTGCTGATGTGGTTCCGCTGGATGGAAATAACCGTATTCTAGTTAATGAAGGGCTGAAACGAATTCGTGCTGGCAAGGTAAGAGTTGGTCTGCGCGCCATGTTAGCCATGTCTGGCTCTCGGATTGAAACCCTGACCTCCCAGGGGCTTGCCTTCGGTGTAGCGCCCAGACTCAATGCGGCAGGTAGATTGGAGGATATTTCTCTTGGTATCGAATGTTTATTGACTGACGACGAGGCAAGGGCAGGGGAGCTAGCAGCAAAGCTTGATCAACTCAATCTTGAACGGCGGGAGATTGAGCAAGAGATGAAAGCCCAGGCTATTTCAACCATGAAAGACCTGGCAGTGGAAAACAAACAACAGCAAGTTGGTATTTGTCTATTCGACAAGAGCTGGCATCAAGGTGTAGTTGGTATTGTCGCAGCACGCATCAAAGATAGATTACACAGGCCAGTGGTTGCCTTTGCCAGGGTGTCGGAGAATGAATTGAAGGGTTCCGCTCGTTCAATACCGGGCCTCCATATTCGTGATGCCTTCGACAGTATTGCCACCCGTAATCCTGGTCTATTAAGTAAATTTGGTGGTCATGCAATGGCCGCTGGATTGACCTTGCACCCGGATAACTTAAAGCAATTTTCAGAACAGTTCGATCTTGAAGCAAGACGCTGGTTGACCGATGAAGATCTTGAGGCGGTTATTGTCACCGATGGCCAATTACCAGCGCCTGCAAGTGTAGCCCTCGCGCGAGAAATTTCTCTTGCCTGCCCCTGGGGGCAGGGTTTTCCTGAACCCATATTTGACGGTGAATTTGAAATCATCTCCCAGCGTATTGTCGGTGGACGACACTTGAAGTTACAGGTTAGACCAATAGAAGGTAGTGCACCCATAGATGCAATTGCTTTCGGTGTTGATCGGCTGGTGGAAGGGCGAAACCGACATATCGCTTATCGCCTCGATGTAAATGAGTATCGTGGCATGGAGACAGTGCAGCTTGTTGTAGAGAGCCTTGATCTTGAAGTCTCCAGGGTTAAGTCCTAGTCAATTGCGTTAAATAGTACTTATAGCATCACCTAGTGCTTGAACCAGCGTATCTATCTCATCTTTAGAGATAGAGAGTGGTGGGGAGATCGCAAGAGAACCAAGGGTTGGTAGGGGCCGAACAATAACCCCCTTTTCTCGCATGCTGGCGGCTACCCGGTGCGGGATTTTCATCGCAGGATCATGCATCGCCTTACTGCTCTTGTCAGAAACCAGTTGTACAGCAGCAATCATGTTTGTACCGCGGATTTCACCCACCTGGGGTAGATTCATCAAGGTTTGTAATTGTTGATGGAGGTATTCACCATTTACCCTGGCATTTAGTACCAGTTTATCTCTTTCCATAACTGCAAGGTTCGCGAGCCCAACAGCACAACCCACCGGATGACCACTGTAGGTATAGCCATGAGCGAAGCTGCCATGCTTTTCAGAGCCT
>CBDUKY010000244.1:0-5345 GCA_965367925.1 uncultured Pseudomonadales bacterium
TGGCGCCCTGTTTTACATCCGGGTCTTCGCAGTAGATTGGCTCGGTGGTGAAGGTAGTCGAGGACCAAGCGATATGCTCTGGCCAAACTACACACCTGAATGGCCACTACTTAATACCCCAAACCCTGAGCGTTTTCCTGGTGCTCATGAGCCTATGGGTTGGTTTGGGCTACCGCTGGTTAATACGATCCTGCTGGTATCTTCAAGTTTTACGGTAAACATTGCTCATCACGGTATCAAAGAAGGAAATCGCAAGAAGCTTGTAACCTGGCTTGGAATTACCGTTGCGCTGGGTCTCGCGTTTCTTGTTTGCCAGGTACTTGAGTATATGCACGCCTACTCAGAGTTGGGTTTAACATTGCAAGCAGGTATCTACGGAACAACCTTCTTTATGTTGACTGGATTCCACGGGGCGCACGTTACCCTGGGTACATTTATGCTGCTTATTATGTTTTTCAGGTCCATTAAAGGTCACTTTAGAGCAGATGATTGTTTCGGTTTTGAAGCAGCAGCCTGGTATTGGCACTTTGTTGATGTTGTCTGGATTGGTCTGTTCCTGTTTGTTTACATCCTCGGGAGCTAGATCCAGATTACGGATTTACAGAAACGACCTCGCCTATGCGAGGTCGTTTTGTTTTGGGAAGCCGGTTTGTATTAAAGAAATATAGTTATCAGGGAGTAGGATTGTGCCAGGGTGATGATAGCCCAAGGTCTCCACTCCAAACGCCGTAGGATACGGCGATCAGAAGTAAGCCAGCGAGTGCCACACGTATTAGCAACCAGTTAGCCGTACGTTTGCTATCCTTTCCCTGATCAAGCATCAGGGTGAAGAAGGCTCTTCCGAGTGCTAGAACATTGCCGATGAACAAAATGACGATGATGATTTTCAACATCATAGTTCTTTCTCGCTTATTGAATCGTCAGATTATACGGTGAAACCAGCCCCAACATGATAGAGATAAATTTTAATTGGAAAATTACGCTGTTCAGTGCCGTCTTTCTGACTATTTTTCTGAGTCTTGGCTTCTGGCAACTAGATAGAGCAGTAGCGAAAAAGCAGTTATTAGCAACGATGGCGGAGAGACAAGACGCGCCAGGTGTCAATATTGGTGATCTGGCGGAGAAAACCCCAATCGATGG
Source organism: uncultured Pseudomonadales bacterium (assembly GCA_965367925.1). Classification (GTDB taxonomy): domain Bacteria; phylum Pseudomonadota; class Gammaproteobacteria; order Pseudomonadales; family Azotimanducaceae; genus JAHRVQ01. Next base: position 1,141 of record CBDUKY010000244.1, read on the forward strand.
GGAACCCGTGCAACTTGCTGGTCGCTATGACGAAAAACTCAGGTTGTTACTTGATAATAGAGTCGTTGATGGCAGAGTCGGCTATGAGCTTATGGTGCCTTTCGAAGACCATTCTGGCGTTGTTGCGCTGGTGAATCTTGGACATGTGCCAATGACCAGCCTGGATCGTGCCCGGTTACCAGTATTACCAGAACTGCCGACCGAAGAAATAAAGATTCGAGGTCATGTTTATATAAATCAACTACCGGTGCCATCTCAGAATGTCAGTGGTGCAGGGCCCATTTATATTGTTCAAGTAGCGGAACCACAGGTGTTAGAGACAGTGATTGGGCGACCCCTATTCCAGCATGTTATCCATCTGGAAGCAGCAGACCCAAATGCATTACCTCGCTACTGGCCTGTGACAACCATGTTGCCTGAGAAGCACTATGGGTACGCGGTAACCTGGTTTGCCATGGCCCTTGCTGTTTCGATTGCATTTTTAGTATTTACATTTAGGAGGGTCCATGACCGATCAAATTGAAGGCGTAGATAAAGAAGCACTCGCTAAGCGAAACAGGCGCAAGCTGGTTTTACTGTTCGCCATCGGCTTTGTTCCGCTCTTTATTGCCTATGGGATCTTTTTTTACTTTCCTGAATGGATGCCAAGCACCACAACCAATGAAGGCGTGCTAATTCAGCCACCGCTTCAGGCAGAAGAATTCGGCATCAATACAGAGGTTGGAAAATGGGCGCTTATCGTCCCTGTGGGATCCAATTGCGATGATATTTGCCAGTCCCGGCTATACTACTCAAGACAGGTACATATTGCCCTTGGTAAGGAGTCAGAGCGGGTACATCGCATATTATTGGCCTTTGATGACATCACATCCTGGCAGGCCGGGGTTGTTGCGGAATACCCCGCACTAACCATTGTGGAAACCACGGGTTTGCTTGAGGACTTCAATATCGATGCCCTGGCAACGGAGCAAATTTTTCTGATGGACCCATTCGGGAATATTATGATGTATTACGGTCTCGATAAGGCTGGCAAGCCCATGCTTAAAGACATAAAGCATCTATTAAAAATTTCCAATATCGGATAACCAATTTGTTCTGAAAATTAGCGCGTTTTTAGTTAATATGCGCATCCCCAGAACAAATACTCTGCTAAATAAACGTGCAATATAGCGAACATACAACAATGCCAGGCTGGCGAGACTATCTTGAGATGTGCAAACCGAAGGTTGTACTGCTCATGTTGCTATGCTCGGCTGTGGGTATGTTTCTCGCCGTACCAGGCATGGTACCCCTTGATATCCTGATCATTGGCAATATAGGTATTGCACTAGTCGCGGGCTCTGCGGCTGCCTTGAATCATCTAGTTGATTCAAAAATCGATGCAGATATGGCGCGAACAAGAGCCAGACCGGTCGCTCAGGGCCGGGTGAGTAATTTTCAGGGTGCGATTTTTGTTGGTGTAACCGGCATTACTGGCATTGCGCTACTCACCTTTTATATCAATCCGCTCACTGCCTGGTTGAATCTAGCCAGCTGGGTTGGTTATGGCATTATCTATACGGTATATCTGAAGCGCGCGACACCGCAAAATATTGTGATTGGCGGCCTGTTTGGTGCAGCACCACCACTTTTTGGCTGGACGGCGGTGACGAACAGTATTGATGCTGGTGGCTTGCTATTGGTGTTGATCATTTTTGCCTGGACGCCACCACACTTCTGGGCACTGGCGATTGAGCGACGAGATGAATACCGCAAGGTTGATATTCCGATGCTGCCAGTCACCCATGGCGTTGAGTACACCAGACTACATATCTTGCTTTACACAATTATTATGATTCTGGTTACTGTCATGCCTTATCTAATCGGCATGAGCAATCTAATTTATCTTGTCTCTGCATTACTTTTGGGTGGTGGCTTTCTCTATTGGAGCCTTGTTTTATACAAGGGACAGAATCGCCAGGCACCGATGAAGACTTTTCGTTATTCAATCACCTACTTGATGTTGCTGTTTGTAGCGCTGCTCGCGGATCACTACATCCTGCCGGTGGAAAAATTAGGTGGTATGTAAGTGGTAACTGATGTGGTTGAAAAAAGCCCCGATCAAATCAAGGGTATTCGAAACACGCTAATCTGGACCTTTGGTTTTATGGCGCTGGTTCTCGGTCTATTCTTCTCGAATTTTCTGGCACCGAAAGGTATATCTGAAACGGAGCTACGCGAATTAGGCTACTACGGTTTTCCCAGCCCGAGAGAAATTGAAGATTTTCAATTGTTTGATCAGACCGGTAGCCCTGTTAGTCTTGAAAATCTAAAAGGCCAATATTCACTGGTCTTCTTTGGTTTTACCTATTGCCCGGATGTCTGCCCGACCACCATGGGGGTACTCAGACGTGCGATGGCGCATATGCAAACGCGACCACAGGTCATCATGATAAGTGTTGACCCGGAACGGGATACACCAGAAGTGCTCGCCCGCTATGTCCCAAGTTTTGACCCTGAATTTATTGGCTACACTGGCGAATTTGATCAGATCGCGAACCTCGCGACCCAGGTTAATGTTGCGTTCGGAAAGGTGCCAGGAAAAATGCCGAATACCTATACAGTGGATCATTCAGCGAACCTTGTCGTCATAGACCCAAATGGTCGATACGCCGGTTTTATCAAAGCACCTCATCAAGCACTAAACATTGCCAGAATCATGGATGAACTAACGCGTTAGCATCCATGACCCCGTAAGTAGCACAGCTGATCTGTGCAACCCATAAAAACTGTTGGTTACCGAATATCTACTATGAATCAAATGCCCTATATATTGCCGGGCGATTCACTTAGAATTTGTTGAAATCCCAGTTCGAAGGCAAATTTGTGTCCTTTGCTATGGAGACACTGATCGACGAATATCGACGCATCAGATCTCGTTCCCATTCAATTTGTGAACCCTTGCAAACCGAAGACTATATGGTCCAGGCCATGGATGATGCTAGTCCACCCAAGTGGCATCTGGCTCATGTGTCCTGGTTTTTTGAGACCTTCTTGCTTAAGCCGTCCTTGCCAGACTATGAAGTTTTTGATCCAGCCTATGAGGTGTTGTTTAACTCCTATTACAATGGCGTTGGTGATCAATATCCGAGACCGCGCAGAGGACAGTTGTCTCGGCCTGATATTGATACCATCTATCGCTATCGAGCGCATGTAGATGAGGCGATGGAGCGACTCGTGGAAATCATGTGTGATGATGGCCTGGCTTTCAAAATTACGCTTGGTCTTCACCATGAACAACAGCATCAAGAACTGATGCTAACTGACATCAAATATAATTTCGGTAGTAATCCGACATATCCAACCTATCGAACAGCGGTAGCACCTGTCTCTCACGAGTCTGGTGATGTTGGTTCTCTGGGCTTTAGTGCTGTCGCTGGTGGCATCTACGCTATTGGCCATCAAGCACCAACGAGCGAGGCATTTGTTTTCGATAATGAATCACCGCGCCATGATGTGCTTGTTGGAGATTTTCTAATTGCAGACCGGCTTGTAACCAATAAAGAATTTCAAATGTTTATCGAAGATGACGGCTATAAACGACCTGAGTTGTGGCTGTCAGATGGCTGGGCGTTAATCAATAGTAGCAGTGGATTCGATAAACCTCTGTATTGGATAAATCGTGATCAGCAATGGTTTGAATTCACTCTGCATGGGATACAAAAGCTGGTTGATGATGCACCAGTTTGCCACGTCAGTGGCTATGAAGCCGATGCCTATGCGCGCTGGGCCGGGGCACGATTACCGACTGAAGAAGAATGGGAGATCGCCGCACAGGTCCTCGTCAGTCCAGCAGAAGATATTGCTCATGGGAATTTTGTTGAATCGAATCATTTGCACCCCGTGCCGGCAGATAAGTCTGTTCGTGGAACGAAACAACTCTTTGGAGATGTCTGGGAATGGACATCAAGCAGTTACGGTCCCTATCCGGGATTTAAAGAATTTCCAGGTCAATTAGGCGAGTACAACGGTAAGTTTATGGCCAATCAGCTGGTATTACGGGGTGGCTCTTGTGTTACCCCAGGGAATCACATTCGTTCAAGCTATCGCAATTTCTTTTATCCTAAAGACCGCTGGCAGTTCAGTGGTATTCGGCTTTGTAAGGATCAGTAAAAACTCGCAAGCGACACCAGCTTATTGTTTGGTGAAAAAAAGTAGCAGAGGGG
>CBDUKY010000245.1:0-5341 GCA_965367925.1 uncultured Pseudomonadales bacterium
GCTGGGTCATCCAGAATGGTTAGAGGATGAACGCTTTATTACCCCGGTGGACAGGGACATCAATGCAAATGAGCGTTTGCAGATGACGCAAGACGCCCTGCTCACCAAATCTGCCGAGGAATGGTTAGAAATCCTTGAAGAGGCAGGTGTTCCATGTGCGCCGGTATTGAAACGTAAAGAGGTGATTGAACATCCAGTCATCAAAGCTAACAAGCTGATCATCGAATCTGAACATCCCGTGGCAGGTAAGATTCGTCAAACCCGGCCAGCAGCAAGATTCAGCCAGTCCGTGCCAGAGATGAAGCGCGGTGCACCTGTTCTGGGTGAACATAATGAGGAGATCTTAAAAGCACTTGGTATGGACGATGCTGCCATCGAGGCACTGGTTGCAGAGGGCGTGATCCGATGAAAGTGGGGTTAATCTCCGATACCCATATTCCAGAGTCCCGAACAGAAATCTGGCCCCAGGTATTCGATGCCTTTGCGGATGTGGATTGCATCCTCCATGCTGGCGACCTGCACGAACTTTCCGTGATCGATATTCTCCATGAAATCGCTCCGACCTATGCGGCCCGCGGTAACGGCGAGGATGGGTCTGCCGGTCGGGATATTCAGCCAGATCATGACAAGCTAAAAGAAGCCTGGTTCCTTGAGTTAAATGGTTTCAATATTGGTCTGACCCACTACATTCCCATGCCGCAAATCCCCCCTAATCTAACGGTTGGTAAGTGGGCAAAAAAACTTTATCCAGACAAGAAGCTCGATGTACTGATCTATGGGGATACCCATGTTGAGCAGATTGATGTAATCGACGATATTTTATGTGTTAACCCTGGTTCACCCACCTTCCCACACAATATGAATTTACAGCTTGGGACCATTGGCTTTCTGGATTTATCCGGCACCAGACCTGTGGCTGAAATTTTCCAACTCACCGACGATGGCATTGCCCCTTTTGACTGGGACAATAGCCGCCGGCCCTGGTAACCCTTAAATATACCAAAGCGAAATAACTCATGAGCGATAAAAGCAGTATTGAAACCGACAAGAGCGCACTAGAAAAGATGTTAGCAGGCGATCAAGACGAACCCCTGGTGATGCTTAATATGCTGCGCTATCGGCAAACCGCAAAGCGCGGCTTTGGCGTTGATGGATTGACCGGTGAAGCTGCCTATCGGGTCTATGGCGAAAAGTTCGCTGCCCTTGGGCCACGGTTTGGCGGTGAGCCAATCTGGATGGGCAGAGCGGGCCACTCTGTTATCGGTGACGAAAAATGGGATATTGTCATTTTAGTGAAATACCCTGCCCGCAGAAACTTTATCGCACTGATGCAAGACCCGGACTATCTGGCTATTTCACCCATTCGTGCCGCGGCACTGGAAGACAGCCGCCTTATCGAAATGAATCAATTATTGCCAAAGCCATGATTCCTTTGTGAAAGCCGGTAATTTCGGCCTATACTCAGGAAAACCAATTCCTACTTATTACTGGAGGTGCCACATGACTGCAAACAACACCCTTTTTGGCGAGTTGAATCAGGCTTAAGCACCCTCTTCGAAACTGTTAGGTTTCGTTTATATTCCTCACAGCGCTTATCTGGGTATCGTCAATCCGATTGATTGATGCTCAAGCACCTATTCCAACACGCCTCACACAATTGAACTAGCTTCATCATTTGGCTGCTATAAATTGAAGGAGGCCTTCATGTCTTTTAAAGACTATGAACCTATTGACCTGTCTAGCTCGGATTTTTACCGACACGAGTTACAGGGTTTTGAAATTGATAATGTGCTTAACGTATTCGCTGGTTATGTTGAGCGAGTCCTTGGACGCATTAACGATGGCAAGGAAGCAACGGTATACCTATGCGAACCTGTCGCGAGCAACACAGCAATAAAACACCCTTACCTTGCTGCCAAGATCTACCGGGCAAATAAGTTTCGTCACTTTGAGAATGATAAAAACTATCGCAACCTCAATAAGGTACGAGACAAAAGAATGGCGAAAGCCATGCGTAATAAAAGCAACCGCGGTCAAAGTGCATTCCGTAAACACTGGATCGAGACTGAATGGGATTACCTGAATCTACTATTTGATGCTGGCGTACGCTGTCCAAAAGCCTATAGCTGGTACGAGGACGGTATCTTGATGTCTTGTGACGTGACCCCTGAAGGGCCAACACCACGACTCGTGGACTGCAAGCTGGATGAGGCAACCGCCAGCCCCCTGCTGGAGGCAATTTTGTTAGACGTCGAGATCATGACCGAAAACAATATTGTCCATGGGGACTTGTCTGCCTATAACATCCTCTTTGATGGCAAACAGCATTGCATTATTGACCTGCCCCAGGCGGTAGATATCAGGCTAGTGCCTGACGCCTACAATCTGTTGCAGCGAGATTTGATCAACCTGGGTAAATACTTCAAGCGCTATAACCTGGAAGTACCCGTGGATGATTTGATGCGCCGGTTAATCTAATGCGTTAAACCATGTTGGCCATTACAGATGTCTGAAGATAACTTCAGGCATCTGTTTTGGTGTAGGTCCGACACTTGTCGATCAGCTCAAAGCCACAAGAACGATAGAGCCCAAAGGCACGATCATTAAAACCTGCGGTGCCAATCGACGCATGTGTCATACCCTTTTCTTTCATGCGCCGTAACCCTTCATAGTTAACCTGCTGACCTAACCCCATACGTCGAAACGCGGGTCTCGTACCCACAGGTTCAAATGAGCCAACTGCCAATGCCTTGTCCAACCAACCAATGCAATAGCTACCGAAGGTACCATCTTCACTTACCGCAACCAGGTCCAGTTCCGGTTCGTAGATATCAATACGGCGCAGGGCCAGATAGGCATCCATGTTGTACTGGGATTTAAACCAGGCATCACGATGGGTTGCTACACGTTCCGTCAGATCATCACTAGCCACATGACGTAGCTGAAAACCTGCCGGCAACGAAACCTCGGGAATAGATGTCTCCAGACTACGCAACATGGAATAGTGAAAGTGCCCAGTCGGTCCATAGCCCTGTGCTTGCAAAAACCTGGTTCGGGGCAGATCACGATCAAAGCACGCCACCTGAAAGGTAATATGATCATCGGCTCTGGCTGGCAGATCATCGATTAGTGCCTGTTCCCAGGCGGCCATTGAATCGAGATCAATCAGCCAGGGATACAAGGGTGGATATTTTTGTCGTTCGGTCTCGAGCCAGCGCAACATATCCGCAGCGATGGGATGATCCCATCCGAGGTCTGTGCGCAAATCCAGCGTACAAGGTGAATTGAGGCTTAGCCAGGCATAGCCAGCAAGTCTGGCCTCTGTTGTTAGTGCCGGGTCACCGTCATACCAGAGTCGAAGTGTCGCTTTTGGATTAGAGCCAGGTAGCCGCCAGGCTATGTCACTATTCATCAAGTAACTAACATCAGGCCAACGGTGCCTTGCATTGCTTGTAACAAGGGAAAGTAATTCCGGGAGCAGGTCCCTTTGAAAAGGTTTTGAAGTGAATCCAGTCATGATAATTCCGATAGGTAGTACACATAAACCACGCAACGCCGTGGCACAGCAAATCATTTGCAAGGCGTTGACGAAATCAACGCAATGACAATAGATAACCGACTAGGAATTAATCATTGGACCATTTTTAAAATAGGAAGTGGTGACAGTTAAACATTCAACTTGTGAGCGGTCAAATCTTCTGCGCCTTATACGACTCATACAAAATGCTCTCTTAGAGCGAGATACGATTGATCACAACACCTTGCTCAGGATGCAGCACCACGTGGGCTGCGGTTTGTTCTTTTGCGCCCTGACCTCGATTTGGTGATCCCGGGTAAACGGCGATTGTGTCGCCATGGACCATTTCTGTGAACACATGCACATGCCCCAGGGCGAGATAATCAAAGGTTGATGCCTCAATTTCTTCCGGGGTAATAAGGGATGAATAACTTTCTCCACCACGTCCGACGTAATAGCCATGAGCCATGCCAACATGCCAGCCATCAAATGTATCTGTTGGCATATTGCCAAGGGGCTTGTTTTCGGGATGATGCTCGACAATGCCCTGGCCCCAGATTCGCAAACCAAATGCCGGGAATTCAACCACTTCACCATCCGGTGCACGCAAGAAGTGTAGATCCGTATCTGCAACGGTTGGATCAAACTTGTGATAGATGGAATAGTCAGCCAGACAATCGTGGTTACCTGAAATCATCACCACAGGGCAATGTAAACGAGACAGTTGGGCCACGGTGAATTCAAGACAAGGTTCTTTGACCCGGTTATGGTCAAACAGGTCACCGGCTAACAGAAAGAAATCAACATCGAGCCTTATGGCAGCGTCGATCACTGCCATAAAACCTAGTTGGCCCTGGCTTTCTTCACCAGTGCCACCAATATTATTGTCTAGATGCACATCGGACGTGTGCAAAAACTGGCAGGGCTGCTTAATCCTGAACTCCTTATGCAAGAGAACTTACATCTATGATCGTTCACTAGGATGCTAACAGATGCTCCTCGAATTGTAACAGCCTGGAATTAGACGAAAACTGCCGTTTTAAGAAGGCCATCTGATCCCCAAGAATCCGTCCACTATGAGAGAGGGCAAGATACTCCGCGTGATTTGGTTTGTAAGGCAGCGCCAGCAGTTCCATATTGATGTCTTTTAACAGGCTACTGCCCTTACGTGCATTGCAACGTTTGCAGGAAGTCACCACATTGGTCCAGGTATCACGACCACCTCTTGAGATTGGTATGACGTGGTCACGACTCAAGTGTTCATAATCAAAGGTCACGCCGCAATATAAGCAGGTGTACTGATCACGACTAAACAGGGCACGATTACTTAGTGGTGGTTGGCGTCGGGAGTTTGCATACACCTTACCCTTACAAGCCATAATACTTTGCAACTTCACGACGGTTTGCTCACCGGTAAGCCGTGAATGGCCACCTCTCGCTGCCATCACTTCTTCCCCATAGGTCCAGCTCACAAGTTCTCTGGCGTGGAGACAAACCGCCTCCTGCCAATTAAGCCATTCGACCGGGGCTCCAGCGGTATTAATACGAAGAATTCTGGCAGTCATAAGCTTGTTCTCATATGCATTTTCAAAGAAGTGTTCAGGATAGAAAATTTAGGCCAAAAAAAGCCCCGAGCGTTTTCACGGTCGGGGCTGGATGTTTGCGGCGTGCAGACAATGGTGCGGATGGTACGCATACTACTGGGCATGCTGAAGTGCATGCACCTGTCGATGCGCCCTCCCAGGGTCTCGGGTCTATCGCTTTTGCAGATATCAAATTTCACTGAATATTCTCGCTGAAACAGTCACGCTGAAACAATCTCGC
>CBDUKY010000246.1:0-5308 GCA_965367925.1 uncultured Pseudomonadales bacterium
GATATATTACTACCAGATTATCCTCGGCCCAGTGAGGATATCATTGAGCTTGGTATTGCCCTCGCAGAACTGCGCTGGCAACGACTCGAAGATCATGTTGATGACATCAGGGTAATCACAACTAGAGCCCAGACTGAACAAAGTAAAATCCGCCAGCAGCAAGCGCGAGAATTCAGACAGGCAATTGCCAGACAAAATGCCAGCCACGGCAATAGCCGCGAGAACACCCCGGCTTTCGCCGAGGCTGCCAATGCGATACTTGATATGGCACGACGAGAAAATGAACTAGCCAGCATTCGTAATAATGTGATGCGCCAGCGCATTCTCTACGATGCAAACGCACAAGCTGCTAACAACCACCGTTCGGGTCACTCACATCAGCAGGATGCTACTCACAGACCACCTTCAAACAACAATCAAACTGGCACCGTACTAGCACGCACGAACACGCAAACAGGGGTTGCTGAATCCTCCTGCAGAACGAAAAAATATCCGTCCAATTCACCAACCAACAATAATGCATGCTATCAAAGCAATCGCAACTTCACGCCTGGCCAGGGTCACTATTGTGAGGGTGGCTATTCAAGGCATTACTCAGATAATGCTTGTGACTTTGAAATCATCAAAGCCGAACTCACGCAAGCTGCACAGCAGAAGCACTCTGGAACCACCAGACGCACAACTGACCCGCAGTTCTTCCAGAGCGCAAGAGCAGTTAAGGATAAGCTCTGCGCCGGGGATTACCGTGAGAACCAAGAATACGACGTGACGACCTATTTCGCAGGCGCTACTTGCGAAGAGGCACAGGTGACAATTGGCCAACGCACCTGGCCGGGTGTTAACTGTATTGCCGAGGTGGACTATAGCTGCTCAATAAATACACCCATCCATACTGAGGGTAGCAGCCCTAGATAGACCAGCTGGATTGGATCGTTATGCATTTAATATCGCGTTGGCGCTAAGTACTCTAGCCAACTTTGTGAGCGCCGTAATCTAACCGTTTAACCCATATCTTACGAGGCTCTTAACCTGGCGATATTATCCAGGGTGAGTTTACAAGCGTTTGCAGATTCCATTCCTTTGGTTTTGAAATGGGCATGGAAGAATTCTGGTCTGCCCTCGCTCATAAAATCTTGTGCCGTCAATATGCCATAGATCACAGGTACTTCTGTTTCCATCTGGCTTTTCATTATGGCGTCCATAACAGACTGCGCGACAAATTCATGTCGGTAGACGCCATGGTCAACAATTAGACCTGTTACAACAATGGCATCATAACCGCCATGTTTTGCCATTAGCTTTGCAAGTAACGGAATCTCCACGACGCCAGGCGCTTCTACATATTCAATTTGAGTACCGGCAGGCAAAAGCGTTTCAATGTGTTCTGCAAAACCCAGTTTGAATTGATCGACAATTTCTTTGTGCCAACAGGATTGAATAAACGCAATTTTATGCATTGCAAAATCTCCGCAATATTTCTTGAGAATGTCTTAACGTGACCCGCTTCAGGATTTGGACGTGCTGAGGTAATCAATGCAAGGAGGCTTTGCTACGGCGGGTAGCAGGCCATTGATCTGGCCCTTGATTCAGATGCTATTCTAAGTTGCCCCCTGGCTCGGAGGCAACATTATCACTCTGGTGAATGTTGAAACTGCTTAATCTTGTAGTGTTTGCCAAGCAGACTCAGCAACCCCTGTTCTCCACCCATATGGGCCGATCCAACGACAACAAGGTAGGTTTCATCCGTTGCCAGATAAGCTTCAATCTTCCTCGCCATACCCAGGTTGCGGTTATCTAGCTGTTTGAAAAGCTGGGTTTTGAGTGCTGGTACATCCTCATATTCAGCGACGGTCATTTTATACAAACCCTCGGCATCGCCGACCTGCCAGTGGTCGATCATGGCTTCAATCTGTGTTGGTAGCGCGTCTACATCTTCTAGTGCAGCATCCAGTGCAATGGCTTGTACTTCTGGCGTATCACTAGAGAGTAATTCAATTTGTTCTTCAAAGGTTTCAAGCGCCAACAGAGGTTTACCGTCAGCGCGGGCTTTATTTTGGAAGTGAAGGTCAATGCCCTGCTCTGTCACATAGCCTAGTTTAGCGATTTCAAAGATGCCGACCTGCAACAGGATCAGCCAGGGTTTTATGCGGCTAAATGCAGCAAGGGGTAGTTGGTTTTTGCTCAGGTAGGCGCGTAATTTCTCCAGGGTCTCAGGCGGCAGGTTGGTTTCCACTGTTTCAAGGCCGGGGTATGTGCCCCTCTCTTTTATCAGCAGGCTTGCCTCATAGGTATTGGCCGTCTCCATGTCCACTTCGAATACTGTCTTGTCTGCGGCCTGGTAAGCTGCTTCAAAAGGTGCCGGCAAGGGATACATCTCCTCCTTGAAGGCATGGATTGAGCCCATTAGATAAACAGTGGCTGTGTCGCTCTTTACTTCCCAGAGGCTAATCGGCGCGGCTGCACATGCCTGACAACAAAACAGTAGCAGGCAAACAAGGTATTTTGTATTAAGGCGCATCGAAGCCGCCAATAAATACCGGGCTGCTCCAGGCAACATGATCGTCTAGCTGCTGAACGCGAACATAGTAGTAATCGCCAGGTTTTGGATCAGCTTGATCGCTAAAATCAAAAGCGATAAAGGTCTCCGCTTCTTTGTTCACGAGCTCAAAGGTCACTGTATCCTCGTAACCGTTGACGGGGATCTTGCGGCTCACTGGGCCTTCTAACAGTTCAAACATGGATACCATTTGACGGCTCGCATCAATGCTGGAGGAAGGTCGATTCAGGGTCGCAAAATCAATATCTTCATGGCCTGCCCCAAGGCTAAGTTCTAATACAGTTTCTTCATTGATAGACGCAAGATCCAACATAAAGCTACTTTCACCACCATGGGTCCAGGTGACGAAATCAATTCGCCGGTCACCATTTTTTGCAATTGCCTGGCGGCTCGGGTTACGAAAGCCAGGGGCTGCAAAGTCAACAATCGCCGTATCAGACGTACGCAAAAAGCCGAGCCACTCTCGACCATTACGCGGGTAGTCACGGCCATGAAATGGCTCAGAGCTTGATGTAAAACTCACTTTCAATGTTTGCTGGGATTGATCACCAGCCACATTAAGGGTTTTGATGACCCTACCATTTTTGATTAGCTCAACCTTATCTATTGGTCCGGTACCGTGAACCCAACCAGTAATTGAACGCTTGTCCGCCATACTTAGCCTGCTACCAGGCATGCCACCATTGGTTGTTACTTGCAGTACCGGTCGATGGCCGGTTGTCACATAGGTTCGGCCTGATCTTACGGCTGCTAGCCAATCCGCATCATAATCAACCAGGGCCGCGGTCAGTGGTTGTGCTGGCTGTGTGTTGCCGGCAAATTCATTGTGGACTGGCAATACATGGCTATGGGCAGATGCGGAAAAGCCTACTCTATAGCCTTGTTGCAGCAATCTGTTTGCGTACCACTCAAATTGTGATTCGCCGCTAACAATTTCAACCAGTCTTAGATGGTTTGCATCCAGCACCCTGTCATCCACCGGCGCAAAGGATAAGGCCACTGAAAATCCAGTAGTGCTAATCTGTCGTTGTAGCGAACGTACATCTGTCGATTGAGTGCCCTGCCAGTCATCAACAATCAACATGGCACCGCCCTGACGCAAATCAAGATCTGCTATCCAGGCACGTGGTGGCGCAAGTCCACGCCAGTTCTCTTGCGTTAAATAGGATTGATGAATGCCATTTATAAAGAAATCGAACATCGCCTCGGTAGATTCGAGACTATTGAAGCCTGTCACTTCACCAATATCGCTATGGCCATGGAGCTCACCCCACAACACCTTTTTGGTGCCAGACTGCACAAGGATTGGATTCGCCGTGCCGCGGATACCACCGCCACCAGATCTGACTTCCAGCTTATGAATACCAGGCTCTGAAAACCTTAAAGGTTCCAATGGCATTGTTTCACCACCACCAGCGGCGATCCTGTGCCGGAATACACCATCCACGAGCACATCATAGGTGGGGCTATTAAAGCTGGTGCCATTACCAAAACGGTCAAGTTGCCGCAGAACCGGGGTAAAAGTCTCGGTACCTGAAACCCTTGAAGGTGCAACAACGTTAATTTGCGCGACGGGTCCAGGAATAAGGAGTAACGGCTCAGCATCTATAAGTTGAAACTGTTTACTGCTGTCGGTTGCAACTTGTACTGGCAAGCGCAAGTCACCGGCAATGGTCGGCAGCCTTAAATTACGGTATTGAATCGTGATGGTGTCATCACCGGACAACTGCCCGGAGACAAGTTCAAAAAACGGCATTGGCTTTAGGGATTGCAAGCCACCATAGATACCTGTCTGGTTAATCATGGTCGGTACAAAAACTGCCCCATTCGATGCTTCTATGGTGACGTGGTTTTCACTATTTGGGTTGCTGGTCTGTAGCGCCACTGCATGCTGCCAGTGGGTAGCAGGTAGGATGCCGCCACCAACAGAAATAGACTGACCGGTTTGTACCCTTGCGGTGATGTTAACAAGTTCATCCACAACCAGAGAGCCGTGCTGGTAGCTAATACTCGCGTTAGCCGCGGTTTCGGCGAAGGCTGTAAAACTGCTTAAGACGAGTATGCCTAGACTAAAAAGGCATGAGAGGAGATTTTTCATAGAAATTCTATTTAGGAGTCAGCACACAACACTAGATGCTTGCACGAATGAACGCCATCAGCGCACCGGTCGGTGCATCATTCGGCGCACCTAGCTCAACATCTATACTTTGCTTGGTCTTCGAATTCCCAGGAACCATGATTGTGCTGACATTAGAAGATATCAGTGCCTTGGCAAAAGCCTGGGCTTGAAGGCTAGAAGCTTCACTATCAGCAACATAGAGCAATGCGAACTGGTGAACATTGGGGCTCTTATCAACATAATGAATTGGTGACGCGGCAAGCTGTAGCTTTTCATCATCACCAAATATCAGTCGATGTTGGCGACGCTCGATAAAGCTACCAAGTTCCTTGTGTACCCGTGGAATGTCATAACTAATACTATCTATGGCCACAATGGCGCGGATGTCTTTCTCAGGATCAAGCCCCTTGGACTTCAAATAGCGATCATCCGTACCAACAAGAGATACGAGGTGCGCGCCCGCCCCATGGCCCATCAGAATGACGCGTTTTGGATCAAGACCATAAGTTTTTGAATTTTTTCGAACCCAGTCGATAACACTGACCACATCTTCTAGCTGGTCAAATACCTTATGATCCCAGCGTAAGCGATAGTTCATGCTAAGAAAGGCGATGCCTTCATTAACGAAAAAG
>CBDUKY010000247.1:0-5306 GCA_965367925.1 uncultured Pseudomonadales bacterium
ACAGTTGTTATCCTGGTTGAACCTATCTAAATCGGCTTAACCAATAGCTCCCCCAGATGGTCATCATGTTATACATGGTGGCCATTTTTTTTGGCCGAAGATAATGGGTTAACGGCAGACGAGTTGACCGAGGGTGGCAATCATCTGGCTTGAGTCATAGTCCGGTAACTCAACTTGACAACTTTGAGCGCGAGTTTTGACATTAAAGGTTCTGGTGTCAGAAGACATTTCTGCTTGAAATAAACCAAATTCATCGGTGGTCGCCAGGCCAACAACCCCTTGGATTAGTGCATTGGCAATTGGCTCACCATTGGTATCGGTAATTTGGCCAAAGGCGACAAGTATTCTGCTTGCTGTCCATTTTAAGGTCACGACATTACCCGGGTAGAGGGTCGTGGTTTTGGTCTGGTTGCTAAAATCTAATAATGACGCTCCCTTCGGTTTCAGAGCAACCTCGTATGTCTCAAAAGGCGCCAGTGGCAAAATAGTCTTGCGTCCGATAACAGCCTTGTCTCTGACTAGCCGGTTTACCTCAACATCAAAGAATGCGTCCTCTGTATCACCCTCAATATCGAGCACCAATGCTGACCTTGCCTGGGACTTACCACCGATACTGAAGCTATTAGTATTAGCGATGACGCTGGTATAAAAGTTCGCGCCATAGTTCAGCTTGTCGGTATCAGTTGAGTAGATCGCTTCCAGGTTGGCGCGACCATAACGGGAGGCGATGTTAAGTTCAGACTCCAGAGACTTGTCAGCTTGTTCATCCACTGCGCGAAAAGCGACGCTGACATCGGAGAGATAGCGATCACCATCGCGCCAGGTACTGGATAGAGTTGAGATAAGACCTGAATCCGTTGGCATTAGTTCACTGTTGTCATAGTAACCGCGGGTATTGAAATCGGTTTGCCAACGTCCTTTTTTCACAGAAAGTCTGGCGCTTAGTAGTACAAGATAATCATCATTGTTTCTTGTCAGCTGGAAGTTAGAGGTGAGTAGTTGGTTGTAAAAGCTAAAGGTTGGGATGTCATAACGAATACTATAGTTTTTGTCGACACCGGAATCCCGCTTGTTATAACGGGCAGTAAGGTTCAGTGCGCCAGTGCCGAGGGGAGCGGACAAGTTAACGCTGGCCTGGGTTAAGGGTACGCCAACGGCGCCGTCGTTCTTGTCAGACCAGGTTTTGCGAATGTTGCTGGCAATAGAAAATCGTGCGAAGTGTAGGTTTGAAGTCATGCTTATGCCACGACTATTGCTCGACCCTGCTGCGAGATTTAGGCGAACATCATAACGTCTACCTAGCTTAAAAAAGCCTGCTTCTGCCAGGGTGTCGTCATCGTTGTAGACAAGTCCGATTTCACCACCGAATTCTTCTGTTAATCGTTTGCTTAAGCCGGCTCTGAGAAACTTCTTACCGGTGGATTTAGGTAGACTTCGATCGGTTTGCTTAGATACCTGCTCGCCTATATCGAAGAAGTACAGGGATTGATCCTTTGGTGGTAGGCGATTGGATTTCACATAAAATCGTGTTTCCTCGGTGGTAATGCCGAAGTTATCTCGAATACGCAGCACAATATCGTAAGCACCACCTGGTAGCTGCGAGGTATCAAGTATTTGGTTACCCGTCTCGTAGGTTGCTGTGCTGATTAGCCTGCCGTCTTTAAGAATGTCTACCCGGGACCGGCTCTCAAGAAACACTTGTAGTTCATTACCCGAAGACTGATCAAGGTCTGTGCGTGTATCTAACGAGCTTGCCAGGCTGACGCCAAGAAAGTCTGCTTCGCGAACAAAAACCAGCCCAGCTGGACTCGATCTGAAAATACCGGCTTGTACTTGTTGGCCATTGAGTTCGCGCTGTAGCGCCAGGGTGTCAAAGGTCAGATGATCATCTTTGGTAAAGTTGCTAATTGCGAGTAGCCGAGATTCCTTGTAAGCCAGGGTAGTAGAGTTTGAAACATTGTAGTTTTCCTGTTCTCCTTCGCGGCCATTGACTGATGCGCTCACCACATTGAGTAATGAAAGCCCACTATCGGAAGGCGGTAAGAACTTGCTTATCCGGGCGTCTCTGACTGAGAGCAACGCCGGGGAAATAAATAGGTCAACCCGGAATCTTCCTTCGTCAAAAATAACCTCAACATCCTCGGCGACAATCCTGCCGCAATTTTGTTGGTTTTGGCTCAGGCAAACGAGTCCAGCGTTAGTGGAAAGGTCACCAGAAAGCTTACTCACGACTAGTTCAGGATCGATAAGATCAGGAATGCGAGCGACGAGACTTTCTGGGTCTAGGAATGTGATTTCACCAGGTGTGAATGTTGCAAGGGTTGCAGCGACGTAAACACCACCATAGTAGACATCAACCTCGGTCGTCTGGGGTTCTAGCAGATCTTCGAATCCGGGCGGCACAAAGGATTTAGCCTGAATCGCAATCGATGCGATAGACAACAGAACGATGTAAATACCTTTTACAACTGATCGCATTGCGGATTTGTTCACCGGCTGCGGATATGTGCTTACTGGATGACTTGCTTTTTGATGCCGTCAAAGCTGCGTACTGAATAGGTCACAGGTGCATCAAAAGGTAAGTCAAGTACCCACTGATTGCCCGCATATAGCCGTTTGCTTGTTAGTTCTTCGCAGACCGTGGGGTCTTCTGGATTACATTGTGTGCCATCACTCAATAGAACATTGGAATTGCCGTTGTTTGCAAAGTTCAGGGTTTTACCCTCGCGAACTGCAGAGAGTGCAGTGTAGGGTTCGTCCGGCTGGATAATAGTGAGAATTTGGTAGGCCACAACAATGCGCAACTGGCTTGAGGCTTCCTCAAGGGGGGCAACAATCGGTGTGACATTGATGCGGTATACCCGTTCCTCAGAGTTCTGTGCCTGTAGGTTCACGATGCGCACCAGCTTTTGACTGTTGGGAGGTATTACAAGCTTGTTTGGCGTGGCGATTAATTTGAGTTGTTTTGGGTCACTTACCTTGACCCTTTCCTCGTTAGGCGCGCCTGGATTACGAACTTCTAACACGTCAACCTGAACGTAGATATTTTCTTCGTCTGAGTTAGACACCTTCACGTCTTCCCGGGGCTGACCGCCGGGTTCAAATATGACAATTGAGCGGTCAACATACATGTCGGCAGTTGCGGGGCTCGAGACCAGGACCCAACTCAAAGCCAGTGGTAGCAACAGCGATAACGGAAATGGCAGACGAAGATTTTTCATAATGTGCGATTCTTATTTTGCTGAACCAAGTCTATCACAGGGATAGAGGGTGTCATGTCTTATACAGGCGAGACCATCAGTGTCAGCGCGCCATTGTAGAGGCCAGACCGGACAGATTTGAGATCTTCCGAGCGAAAGTTAATCCGAAAGTTTGGCGTTTCCGCACAGCTTGTGTCCAGGGCCTGAGAATCATACACAGGTGATGGCTTACCAGGGGTCAGAATATCAAATTCATCCCGCTTAAGATCACCCCGGTAGGCGACAGAGTAGACTAGAATTTCACCGTCTATGTTAGACAGGCTGAAGTTACGATTACCATCCGACGAACCGTAGGCAATCACGGAATACTTGGTCGAGTTGCCAGTGACGCAAAATGCTTCTTCGTAGCTAGCGTCGACGTCACGGTCTTGAATGTCCAGATGCACGTCGCTAACTGCTTCCACTTGAATGGTCGGCAGGATAGAGAGTGAGATGGTAATTCTTGATTCCGATTCGCTGCCAAGACGCCCGTCCTCCTCTGCGAATGAGGGGCTAGCGGTTAGCAACAGCGCAAAAGGCGCGATCAGTGATAGTAGGTGGCGCAATTTCAAAGTGAATTTTCCAATAATTTCGTTTACAGCGATCATGCCTGCATGCCGGCCAGTTCGATGGGTAAGATGCTGTTTGAGCTTCTCACAACTGACTGGTATCGGTCATGGTTAAGGTTCGCTTGTTTATATCAGTATAGTATTGCAGTAACCATGCCGACTATTTTGCATTGGTTTATCAGTCTTTTACAGTTAGTGATCGCTTACTTTCGGTTGATAACATACAAAACTTGCAGGAAAAGTGACGTTGAACGGCATAAAAGACAGATGAGCCCGGCGGCTGAAATCCGAAAATGATGGATAAATACTAGTTAGATTGGTGCAACAGTGAGGAGTATCTGATTTTCGCCCCTGGCTGCCTCGTATCGAAGGCTATTGAACTGGCAGGTCTCAAATTCACCACCTTGCATAACACCCTGACAGGCTTCTGGTAGTGCGGGGTTAAAGCCCTGTTCAAGTTCAGATTCCAGCGGTGCAAGATTTACTGAAATATTGATTGTCACAGTGGTTGGTTCGTTGGCGTGGGCAGTGGCAGAGAAGAGACAGGCAGCGAAAAGACCAACGAGAAGTCGACTTTGTTTCGCTAGGTATTTTTCTATTAGACGAACCATTTAGCGAAGATAAGCTAGTCGACAGGTCGGTGCAACCAAAAAGCCCGATAAATTGCTGAATGGTTGGCACTTTGACCAGATTTTAATCATTTGACTCCAGGCCCAGATCACTAATTTTCCGTGTCAGGGTATTTCGTCCCCAGCCTAACAGGATGGACGCATCATTTTTCCTGCCACCGGTTTGCTTGAGAGCGGTTTCAATCATGATTTTTTCAAATCTAGGGATGGCTGAATTCAGCAAACCCTGGTCACCCGGTTTCATTTGCGCAAGTTTCCGGCTTGCCCAACTGCGCAGGGATTTTTCCCAGTTTTCGCTATCATGGGTCTGATCCCGGTCTTCTAGCAGTTCAGGGGGTAAATCTTCGACAACCACCTCATTGCCGGTTGCCATGACCGTTATCCAGCGACAGAAGTTTTCTAGCTGCCGCACATTGCCAGGCCAGGGCAGATGGGTAATAAACTGCATGGTTTCTGGCTTAAGTTGCTTGGCATCTTCGTTTAGCTCATCAGCTGCCTGCTGAAGGAAAAAATTGGTGAGCAAGGGAATATCTTCTCGCCGTTCCGCCAGAGTCGGAATATGAATGCGGATAACATTCAGACGATGATAAAGGTCTTCCCGAAATCGGTTTTGAGAAACAAGCTGTTCCAGATTCTGGTGGGTTGCAGCAATAATTCGGACGTCCGCCTTTAGGGGTTGATGTCCACCGACGCGATAATATTCACCGTCTGACAAGACCCTTAGCAATCGCGTTTGTGCCTCGGCGGGCATATCACCAATTTCATCAAGGAAAAGGGTGCCACCTTCAGCCTGCTCAAATCGGCCAATGCGAGATTGATTAGCCCCGGTAAACGCCCCTTTTTCATGCCCAAACAATTCAGATTCAATA
>CBDUKY010000248.1:0-5305 GCA_965367925.1 uncultured Pseudomonadales bacterium
TTCATCCGCCGCCTCGGCCTGGTCGGTTGCCTGCTTCTGTGCAGGGCCACCGCCAAGACCACCAACGGTGATACCTCTGGCAGATGAGAAGACCTGATGGTTGGTATCCACCTCGAAAATGTCCTTGTACCGGGTCAATGACCAGTAGGGACCAAAAGCGCTATCTGCGCAGTAGTGAACAGGATCCTCTTCCCTTAGCCGTTTGAAATAATTCCAGTGGGCGTCATGTTGAAACAGATGTGGCTGGGCAACATTGATCTGCTCTAAAGGGATAGTGTACGGATCAGGAATGACAACATCGTCAGTAGCAGTTTGTTCGCTCATGGATATATACCTCAACGCACAGTGTTACTATAAAGGAGCAAAGCTTAGCGTTCGTTAGCGCAATCACAAAGGGCAATTCTGGCCATTAGACTGAGTTAGAAAGCTAGTGAGGCACTTAAAATTTTAATTGTTGCCGATTTTTCACAAGTGTTATGCGCTAATCTGGGAGCAATATCGCCAGTGTCTGGTCAGCCAGGCGTGTATCCTTTAGTAACTGAATGGCTGTAATAAGCGCCTCTGGTCCCTGCTGTAATCTAATGCTCTCGGACAGACCAAGTAGCGCTGAGCGCCTTTGCGCCAGCGGCAATTGAAGAATAGTTACCAGGGTTTCCCTGATTTGCGGGTCGTCTTTCGCGACACTGATCACGTCGACCAGGGGACTGGTAGTTGAACCAGGTAAACCAAGCCATTGTTTAATTGCCTCAAGGTAGCTCATCTACCTCTCCCAGTTTCAGGGCCAGATTACCCATCCGGGCACCCTGTTTATGAGCCGCGTCCAGGTCTGCCCCGGACAATTCATCAACCTTACTCGCCACGGCACCAGTACCAAAATAGAAACCGTGTGGATTCTCACCATGCGTAAAGTTACCGCCAGTACCCACCCAGATCATGCCCATTTGCATGGCAAAAACTGTGAGGGCTTGAAAAGTGCTCAGCTTATCGCCTGAAGTCAAAGCGGACGCGGTAAAACCACTGGCAAGCTTGTCCTTCCAGGTCTGGGAGTACCAGCGAGGCGCCATGGCATCGAGAAATGACTTTAGCTGGGCAGATATAGAACCCATATAGGTTGGAGTACCAAAGAGAATGCCCGTACAGGTATCTAATTGTTCGGCTAACTGATCATTGCGCCACCGGCCATTAACGATATCCTCACCGACGATTTCGACCTCAATGACAGTAGCACCCGTTGAGGCAACCCCTGCCATAACGGCCTTTGCAACTGCAGCCGTGGTGCCAGTGCCAGAAAAATATACCACGCCGATGTTGGTCACTGTGCCACCTCAATTTGCACCCTGAAAATAGTGTTGGCGGTAGGGGTAAGAATCGAACTTACCAGCCACTGCTACAGCAGCTCAATGGCTTTGAAGGCCACGCGAGACACCAGCCCCGATTCCCTACCTCGGCCAGTCTATCGAACCAGAGAAATAGATGATACCGCCACCGACGAGACATTTTTCCTGCTTATGGATTTGCTGATGAACGCCCCAGGTTGAAGACCTTCTGCACAAACACATAGAACATGGGTACAAAAAACGTCGCTAGATAGGTTGCCGTAAACATACCGCCTAGCACCCCATAACCAATAGCATTTTGCGCCGCTGATCCAGCACCATTGGCCAATGCCATGGGGGTCACACCTAACATAAAGGCCATCGACGTCATGATAATAGGCCGGAAGCGCAATTGGATCGCATTTAGCGACGCTTCAATCACACCCTGCCCTTGTTCATGGAGTGTTTTACTAAATTCGACAATGAGAATCGCGTTTTTAGCCGATAGCCCAATGGTCGTGAGGAGCGCCACCTGAAAGTAGACATCGTTACTTAGATCCCCGGCTAGGGTAGTAATCACGGTACCGAGAATACCCAGCGGGACAACTAACACTACCGCCAGTGGCACAGACCAGCTTTCATAAAGTGCGGCCAGACTCAAAAATACCGCGAGTATCGAAAGCGTATAGAGCAAGGGTGCCAGACTACCGCTACTGCGTTCCTCATAGGAAATACCAGACCACTCAACCCGAAATCCATCACCAATACCACTGACAATCCTTTCAATCTCATCCATCGCCTCACCAGAACCAACACCTGGTGCCGGCGCACCTTGGATATTCACTGCCGCATTACCATTAAATCTATCCAGGCGCGGTGAACCATAGGACCAGCTACCCGTGGAAAATTCACTGAAAGGTACCATCTTGTTTTGATTGTTACGGACAAACCACTTGCCTACATCTTCAGGAAGCATTCGATAAGGTGCATCCCCTTGCACGTATACGCGTTTGACTCTGCCCTCATCGACAAAGTCGCTCACATAAGATGAGCCCCAGGCAGTTTGAAGTGTCTGGTTTATATCGCTGATAGATAAGCCTAGTGCACTGGCCTTTTCTGGGTCCACGTCAAGCTTGTACTGAGGGACATCATCAAAACCATTATGCCTAACAGAAACCATTAGCGGGCTCGCATTAGCCTCTTTTAGCAACTGGTTTCTGGCGTTCATCAGCGCGTCATGGCCTGCGCCATTGGCATCAAGTAGTTGGAAGTCGAAGCCAGATGAATTCCCTAGCTCTCGAATGGGGGGTGGATAAAATGCAAACACAGCACCATCTCGAAGCTGACTCAAGGGTCCTCTGGCACGCTCAGCAATTGCAAATACACTCTGATCCTTACCGGTACGTTCAGACCAATCAGCCAGCGCGATAAAACCGAGCCCGGCATTTTGAGCAATACCCGTGAAACTAAATCCACTAATGGTAAGCAGGTGTTCTATCGAATCTGCTTCCTCACCCAGGAAGTAGTCTTCTACTTGTTTCGCTGTCTGCCGTGTTCTCTCAGCAGTGGCGCCAGGCGGGGTTGTAATACTAAAGTACAAAAGCCCCTGATCTTCTGTTGGCAAAAAGGAGGTTGGCAAGCGCGCAAAGATCAGCACAAGTACGACGACCAGAGCACCATAAATAGACAGTGCACGGACAATGCGTTTCGCCAGGGCACCGGAGAATATTCTATACCGGTTCCGGATCGCATCGAAGCCACGATTAAACATGCCAAAGAACCCGGTCTTTGATTCATTCACATCCTGGGCACGAAGCAAGGTGGCACAGAGTGTCGGTGACAAGACCAGCGCGACAAAGATGGATAAACTAATCGCCGATACCATGGTGACGGAAAACTGACGATAGATAACACCCGCAGAACCGGGGAAGAACGCCATGGGTATAAATACTGCCGATAGCACCACTGCAATAC
The DNA here is from genome assembly GCA_965367925.1 of uncultured Pseudomonadales bacterium. Classification (GTDB taxonomy): domain Bacteria; phylum Pseudomonadota; class Gammaproteobacteria; order Pseudomonadales; family Azotimanducaceae; genus JAHRVQ01. The sequence goes on from CBDUKY010000248.1 coordinate 3,291, forward strand.
CTACAAGCGCTGTGGAAATCTGGCCCATGGATTTTTCAGTTGCTTCCCTGGGAGATAAGCCTTCCTCGCTCATCAACCGTTCAACATTCTCAACCACAACAATCGCATCATCCACCAGCAAGCCAATTGCCAGCACGATCGCAAACATGGTCAGGGTGTTAATCGTGTAACCAAAGATTGACAGAGAGGCGAAGGTGCCCAGCAAAACGATCGGCACGGCAATCGCAGGGATCAAAGTCGCTCTCAAATTCTGCAAAAACAGATACATGACGAGAAAGACGAGAATAAAAGCCTCAATCAGGGTCTTGACCACCTCTTCTATCGACAAGCGAATAAAGGGTGATGAATCATTTGGATAAACAATGCGGATTTGCGGCGGCAAGGTCTGCTTAAGTTCAGCCAGGCGCGCCTTAACTGCCTCGGCAGTTTCCAATGCATTCGCACCAGCGGCGAGACTTACAGCAAGAGCTGCTGATGGGGTTCTGCGATAACGAACAATTCGATCATAAGCCTGGGAGCCAATTTCGACCCTGGCGACATCAGCTAGACGAACCTGTGAACCATCGGGATTCACCCGCAATATAATGCTTTCAAATTCTTCCACCGTGCGCATACGGGACTGGGCAGTAATCGTGGCGTTTATCTGCTGCCCTGAAACCGCGGGCATGGCACCGAGTTGACCTGCAGATACATTTGCATTTTGCACCCTTATCGCCTGGGTCACATCTAGTGCTGTCAAGTTGTAGCTATACAGTGCTGCCGGGTCTAACCAGATCCGCATGGCATGGGGATCACCGAATAGTCGCACATTACCGACACCATTAATTCGCGCGATCTGATCCTTTACTTGTGATGCAAGCAGATCACCTAACTCTGCCTGACTCAAGCTACCATCAATTGAGGAGAAGCCAGCAACAAGTAAAAAGTTATTGTTAGACTTGGTGACCATAACCCCAAAAGCCTGCACTTCCTGGGGCAATTGTGAGATTGCCGACTGCACCTTATTCTGGGTCTGGACCTGCGCAATATCCGCATCTGCCTCTGGCTCAAAGGTGAGCGTAATCGTCGCTGAAGAATCGGCACTGTTAGATGTGAAGTAACGCAGGTTATCAATCCCGGTCAGCTGTTGCTCGATGACCTGGGTCACACTCTTTTCAACGGTATCCGCTGAAGCACCAGGATAGGTGGCTGAGATCATGACCGTGGGTGGCGCAACCCCAGGGTATAGTTCGATCGGCAAACCCGTAATCGAAATCGCACCACCGATCATGATAATAATTGCGATCACCCAGGCAAAAACCGGGCGATTAAGAAAAAACTGAGCCATGCTAATTGGTTCCGGCGTGAGGTGTAACGGGTGTTTCTGGCACGAGGCGATGCATGCCCTCTATGACAACAACATCGCCATCCTGCAATCCATCAGTCACGAACCATTGATTGCCAACGGTCCTGGAAGTGGTGATATATACCTGGTGAACAATGTTTTCGGCATCAACTCGCCAGACAAAAGGTTTGCCCTCATGGTCGCGTACCACGGCATTTTGCGGTACCAGCAGGCCAGGTTGCTGACCTAGATCAAGCTGGGCAGTCACAAACATACCCGGCAATAATTGATTCAAGGGATTAGGAAACAAGGCCCTCAGTTGCACGGCACCCGTTGATTCGTCCACCAACACATCAGAAAACTGCAACTTGCCCTGCCCTGAATAGCCTGCAATACCTGCTCTGGGCAAAAGACGAACACTAATGGGTGCATCACCGGTCGGAAGCTCCTCTGACCCTGGTCGCTGAATATCCACATAGATGGGATCTAGTTGGGTAATGGTTACCAGTGGCTGAGTCTGATTTGCTGTCACCAGGCCGCCCTCTGTGACGAGCGACTTACCAATATGTCCACCGATAGGTGCATAAACCCGGGTATATTCAAGATCGAGTTCTGCCGTGGCCACTGCTGCCTCGGCTACAGCGACACTAGCAATCGTTCGCTCAAGTGCAACTTCCGCGTCGTCAAAACC
>CBDUKY010000249.1:0-5289 GCA_965367925.1 uncultured Pseudomonadales bacterium
CTTTCAAGCTAAGCCAGGGCAATACTCTTTATACGGATATGGGCCGCGCACTATGTTCGATCATTGAAGACAGTTTTGGTTGGCATGATACGGCAACAGGTACCTGCAACCGTCGCCTTGTAGAAGCAAGATGGGGTGCGAGCGACTACCAGACTATGCGAAATAATTATTTTCGTAATGGACGCGATAGCTTTCTGATTGAGCTTGGCAAGTATGGGCTTGGTAAAAAGGACCTGGCAGCTAATTTGAATTTGTTTACCCGCATTGAGGTAGATGATGAAGGTAACCTACGCTGGGGTAGCCAACAGCCTCAAGCTGGCGATGCAATCACCTTGAGATTCGAAATGGATGCGCTTGTATTGATGCATACCTGCCCACACCCAATGAATCCTGCCGCTGATTATCCACGTAAGCCTATCCGCTATGAAATTAGGCAGATGCCAGTTGCCGCGATTGATGATGAATGTCGATTGTTTCGGCCTGAAAGTGAACGGGCTTTCGAAAATACCAGGCTTTACCGCCAGAGCAATGGAGGTCAAGCATGATTAAGTTTAGTGACCTTCAAGAAGCAGATGCGAACTATCGACAAACCGTTAAGGCGGGTGACTATTGGATGCATGTTGTAAAGGCCGGGCAGACATTTCGCATTCTTGATCTAGAAGGTAATCAGGCGGTCGACACCTTGTTCTACAGTGCTGATGATCCAACCGAAAGATACAGTGCAACGGACACCATTCGAGAACAAGGTAATGTGTATCTCTCGGCAGGCACACGACTACTGAGTTCCGAAGGTAATGTATTGATGGAGCTGGTCGCGGATACCTGTGGTCGCCATGACACCCTCGGCGGTGCCTGTGCAGCTGAGAGTAATACGGTTCGCTATGCCCTCGACAAAAAATGTATGCATAGCTGCCGGGATAGCTGGTTGCTCGCAATTGCTGAACAAGATGTATTTAGCATGAGCAAGCGAGACATCACCCATAACATAAACTTCTTTATGAATGTGCCTGTCACAGCCAGCGGCGGTCTAACCTTTGAAGATGGGATCAGTGATGCTGGTAAGTACGTTGAGATGATCGCACACATGGACACCATTGTGATGATCTCCAATTGTCCTCAGTTAAATAATCCATGTAATGCCTATAACCCGACACCAATTGAGGTGTTGATATGGGGCGCAGAATGAAAACACCGCATAACACCACTGACAAGATCCTCATCGCCAACCGTGGTGCGATTGCCTGCCGCATCATGAGGACCATTGCAGCCCTGGGTAAGCAAAGCGTCGCGGTCTATGCAGAAGACGATTTAGATTCGAAACATATTGACCTTGCAGATGAGGCATTCTCTCTTGGCAAAGGGCTGGTTTCTGACACCTATTTAAATCAAGAAAAGATATTGTCGATCGCTCTCGATACTGGTGCGACGGCGATTCATCCTGGATATGGTTTCCTCTCAGAGAATGCAGGTTTTGAACAGCGCTGCGCCGGGCTTGGGATCGCGTTTCTCGGTCCAACGGCGGAGCAAATGAAAATTTTTGGCCTAAAGCACAGTGCCCGGGAACTGGCGATTAAAAATGGTGTACCCATGTTGCCAGGTAGTCCGCTAGTGCCTGACCTTGCAACTGCGCAAAGCTATGCAAAAGAAATAGGGTATCCCTTGATGCTGAAAAGCACCGCCGGTGGTGGTGGAATCGGGATGCGTATTTGTGGAAATGAAGAGGCACTAAATAACGCATTTGAGTCAGTTCAGCAGCTTGCTGAAAATAATTTTGGTGATGCCGGTGTATTTCTTGAACGCTATGTTGAGCAGGCACGCCATGTGGAGGTTCAAGTCATTGGTGACGGCGCGGGCAAAGTACTTGCACTTGGTACCCGGGATTGTTCAGTACAGCGTCGTCAACAAAAAGTTATTGAAGAATGTCCTGCCCCCAATATTCCGGAGGATGTTCTGAGTGGCTTGTGTAGGGCAGCGGAGTCACTCTTATCTGCGGTTGCCTATCGAAGCGTTGGCACCGTGGAATACATTTATGATGAAACTCGTGAGGAAGCCTACTTCCTTGAGGTAAACACGCGTCTACAGGTGGAGCATGGCGTCACAGAGATGGTATATGGCATCGATCTGGTTGCATGCATGATTGCCCTGGCGGAAGGTGATTTGCCAGATCTTACTGAACTGGCGGAGCGGCATCAGCCGAGAGGCCACGCGATACAAGCACGCATCTATGCGGAAGATCCAGCGGCTGATTTTCAACCTGCGCCTGGCTTGCTAACCCACGTATCTTTTCCAGCTAATTCCGCGCAATTACGAGTGGATACCTGGGTTGAAGCTGGCACTGAAGTCTCTCCCAACTATGATCCGATGATTGCCAAGGTTATCTATCATGGCTTTGATCGAACCGCGGCAATTCAAGGCTTGCAGACCGCGCTTTCCAGTACGACGCTTTATGGCACGGCAACGAATCTTGAATATCTAGCCGAATTCCTCGGATATGAACCCTTTTGTACAGCCACTTTGGCGACCAGTATCTTGTCTGGATTCACACCTCAGTTAAATGGTTTGAGAGTATTGCGCGCCGGGACATTTACCACGGTACAAGATTACCCTGGGCGAGTTGGATATTGGGATGTTGGTGTGCCACCAAGTGGGCCCTTTGATGATTTGAGTTTTCAAATTGGCAACCGATTACTAAACAATGATCAATCTGCAGCCGGATTAGAAATTACCGTTGAAGGCCCTGCGCTTCAGTTCAATACAGAAACCGCAATTGTTCTTACCGGTGCAGATATGAAGGCAACCCTTGATGGGGTACCCATCCGTAACTGGCAAGTGGTTCATGTGCCTGCAGGTTCATTGCTTGATATTGAGCGGGTTGAGAAGGGTGGCTTGCGTGGTTATTTGCTCCTGGCAGGTGGCATCCAGTCTCCACTGTATTTGAATTCAAGATCGACCTTTACCCTTGGCCAGTTCGGTGGACACGGGGGCAGGGTACTAAGGCCAGGAGATACCCTACCGCTGGTTCTTGAGCCGCATATTCCGCCCGCTATTTCTTTGCCCGTGGCGGCAACACCTTTTCCAGAAAATGACGAGCATCACTTTGAACTGCATGTGATCTATGGCCCTCATGGCGCGCCAGACTTTTTTACGGAGGAGGACATAGAGACATTTTTCAGTACCGATTATGAGGTTCATTTTAATTCTAGTCGTACAGGGGTTCGACTGATTGGTCCAAAGCCTAACTGGGCAAGAAACGATGGCGGTGAGGCGGGACTTCACCCATCTAATATTCATGACAATGCCTATGCTGTTGGTACCGTCGATTTTACTGGTGATATGCCAGTACTACTTGGCCCTGATGGACCATCCCTTGGTGGATTCGTATGCCCAGCGACGGTAATCAGAGCCGATCTCTGGAAGCTTGGACAGTTACAACCTGGTGATACTGTCAGATTTGTCTCCGTTACTCATGAAGAAGCCATCGCGCGTTTTGCGGAAGTTCAGGCGTCACTGTCTGATATATCGAATCTACTCAAGGTCAATGATTATTACCGTCCCTCCCTGCCAGTGGCGAAACCTGAAGACGCGATTGTGAGCCAGCATAAGCTGCCAGGTGGTACCGAACTCGTGTTTCGTCCTAGCGGCGATGATTTCCTTTTAATGGAGGTCGGAGAGCAAAAACTCGATATTGAGATACGCTTTAAGGTGCACGGCATTTACCGCAATATGCTCGCTAAATCATTACCTGGCATTTTGGAGCTGACGCCGGGCATTCGATCATTGCAAGTGCACTATGTGCCGGAAAAACTTAGTCGAGATCGGCTTGTCGATACCCTGACAGAACTTGCTATCGCCATCGATGATGAATCGACACTAGAAGTACCTTCAAGAATTGTTTATCTGCCCTTGTCCTGGGACGACCCCGCTTGCCAGGAAGCGATTGATAAGTACGTCAGACTGGTTCGGCCTGGTGCACCCTGGTGCCCAAGCAATCTTGACTTTATTCGTCGGATCAATGGACTACACGATATAGATGAGGTGCAAAAAATTGTCTTTGATGCCACCTATCTTGTGATGGGGTTAGGGGACGTTTATCTGGGTGCACCCGTAGCCACGCCACTAAATCCAGCGCATAGGCTTGTGACTACAAAATATAATCCGGCGCGAACCTGGACAGCAGAAAATTCCGTTGGTATTGGCGGTGCTTATTTATGTGTATATGGCATGGAAGGGCCGGGAGGTTATCAATTTGTCGGCCGTACCATTCAGATGTGGAACCGGTATAGAAAAACACCGGTATTTGAAAATCCCTGGTTACTACGTTTCTTTGACCAGATTCGATTTTATCCGGTTAGTGAAGCAGAGCTTCTGCGCCTTAGACAAGACTTTATTCACGGTCGATTTACGCCTCGTATTGAGGAGACGACCTTTGCCCTGGCTGATCATCGTGAGTTTGTGTCAAGCCAGCAACCTGCTATCGAAGCCTTCACAGAAACCCGTCAGCAAGCATTTGCTGATGAAATGGAAGCATGGCGTAGCAGTGGCCAGCTACATTTTGATGATCAGGCGGCAGATGTCGCTCTGACCCAGGAAGCGATTGAAATCCCTGATGGACATTTCCTGGTTGAAAGTCATCTTTCTGGTAGCGTCTGGCAATATCGCGCTGACCCAGGAGATACCCTTGATGATACAGAAACATTTCTGGTACTCGAATCGATGAAAATGGAACTAGAAGTTAAGCCTGCCAGATCCGGTCGACTAGTTGAATTCCTGGTAGAACCGGGTCAACAAGTGACATCAGGACAATCCCTGGCTTTGTTTGCGGAGATTGTATAGTGGATATTAAACGACTAACTCTTACCCTACCTGAACTACAAGATGCCTACAGAGCCAATGTATCCGTTTTTGACATTGTGGATGAAATCAAGCGCCGGTTTGCGCTAGCGGCTGAGAATCCTATTTGGATTTATCAATTGAGCGATGAAGAGCTTGCGCCTTATCTGGCACGTTTAGCTGGCTGTGATCCTGATTCATTGCCACTATATGGGGTGCCCTTTGCAATCAAAGACAACATCGATCTTGCTGGGATTCCAACCACGGCAGCATGTCCTGCTTTTAGTTATATTCCCGAAGAATCAGCGTTTGTAGTTCAACGCTTGATCGACGCAGGTGCGATACCCATAGGTAAAACCAATCTTGATCAGCTAGCCACAGGGCTTGTCGGTACAAGGTCTCCTCATGGTGCTGTGCAAAATGCATTTGATGCAAGCTTGATAAGTGGTGGATCGAGTT
>CBDUKY010000250.1:0-5265 GCA_965367925.1 uncultured Pseudomonadales bacterium
TTGCTGCTCGCCGGTATTGTGATGGTCGGCTCGGCATCAACTGAGGTTTCAGCCCGGACCTATGGCGATCCTTTTTATCTGACCATGAAACACAGCATTTATGTGCTCATTAGTCTCGGTGCCGGGGCCTTTGCTTTGATGGTGCCAACCCAGTCCTGGCAGAAGATTGACTGGTTACTGTTGTTAGTCAGCTTTGCTTTGCTGATTGCTGTACTTATTCCAGGTATCGGCCATACCGTGAATGGTAGTACCCGCTGGATTTCTCTCGGCTTCTTTACGCTGCAGGGCTCAGAGTTCGTCAAACTCTTCTCAATTATTTATATCGCTGGCTATCTGGTGCGTCGCCGGGAAGAAATTCACCAGTCAATTTCAGGTTTTATCAAACCCCTGGCGCTGATTGGTCTGATGGTGTTGTTGCTGCTGGAGCAGCCTGACTTTGGTGCCTCTGTTGTGATTATGGCCTCGGTGATGGGGGTTATTTTTCTTGCTGGAGTTCCCTTTGTGCACTTCCTGCCAGTGCTTGGGGTGTTTTTTGTGTTGACCTTTGTGATTGCAAGTTGGCAGCCCTATCGCCTTGAACGCCTGACAAGTTTTACTGACCCCTTCGCAGATCAGTTTGGTGATGGTTATCAGCTAGCACAGGCATTGATCGCCTTTGGACGCGGCGAATGGTTTGGTCTTGGATTAGGCAACAGTATTCAGAAATTATTCTTCTTGCCAGAAGCCCATACGGATTTTCTGTTTTCAATTATGGCAGAGGAAGCTGGCGTAGTAGGCGCGGTTATTTTGCTCGTTGCATTTCTCGCACTAGTCACGCGAGCCTTGTTTATTGGCCGTCGTGCACAGCGAAAAGAGATGGAGTTTCATGCCTATCTTGCCTATGGCATTGCGTTTTTGCTGGGTATTCAGGCTGCGATCAATATTGGCGTTAACATCGGCTTGCTACCAACCAAGGGTTTAACTTTGCCGCTAGTGAGCTTTGGTGGGAATAGCTTGATTGTTAGCTGCATGCTGATAGGCGTGCTGCTCAGAGTCGAATACGAAAGCCGTGATGTTGAAGCGGTGCAAAAGGGAGGGGCAAAACGTGGCTAGTAAATTTGCCCGGTCTCCTCAGGAAGTACCAGAAATGCGTCGCATAAAGCGTATTCACTTTGTTGGTATCGGCGGTGCTGGTATGTGCGGCATTGCCGAGGTGTTGCTGAACCAGGGTTATTTGGTTTCCGGTTCAGATTTGATGCAGTCGAATACAACCCGACGTTTGGCTGAACTTGGTGCAACCATTTACGAAAATCACGTTGAGAGTAATGTTCATTCAGTTGATGTTGTCGTGGTTTCATCGGCGATAGATGCCTCGAACCCTGAGGTTGCCTATGCACAGAACAACCGTATACCTGTGGTTCGCAGAGCGGAAATGCTAGGTGAACTAATGCGATATCGACATGGTATTGCAGTGGCTGGGACCCATGGTAAGACCACAACAACCAGTTTGATTGCCTCAATTCTCGGTCAGGCTGGGCTCGACCCTACCTTCGTGATCGGTGGATTGCTTAATAGTGCAGAAACTAACGGCAAGCTAGGTGCAAGCCGATATCTGGTCGCAGAAGCAGATGAAAGTGATGCTTCCTTCTTACATTTGCAACCTATGGTCTCTGTACTTACCAATATCGATAAGGACCATCTAGGGAACTACGAGGGCAGCTTTGAGAAACTGAAGTTCGCCTTCCTCGAATTTATTCACAATCTACCTTTCTATGGGTTGCTAGTCGCTTGTATTGACGATACAGATGTTAAGTCTCTCTTGCCGTCAGTTAAGCGCTCTATTGTGACCTATGGTTTTGATGCTGATGCTGATGTTTGTGCTTATGACCTTGAGCAAAAAGGAGGGGTTTCATCCTTTCGAGTACGACGAGCTGGCATGGATGATCGAGAAGATCTTCAGGTCAGATTGGCAATGCCAGGTAAGCACAATGTTTTAAATGCCCTTGCTGCAATTGCCATCGCAACAGATGAAGGTGTGGCAGACGAGGCGATCTTACAAGGCCTTGAAAGCTTTCAAGGAGTTGGACGCCGCTTTGAGATTCATGGTGAGTTTAAAGAAGGCGACGGCGAATTCCTGTTGGTGGATGACTATGGTCATCATCCAAGCGAGGTCAAGGCAACCATAGAAGCGGTAAGAAATGGCTGGCCGGAGAGACGGCTCATTATGGTTTATCAACCGCATCGCTATACCCGTACGTTGGAATTATTTGATCAATTCGTCGATGTGCTTTCGACAGTTGACCGACTGGTGCTATTGGATATTTATCCGGCAGGTGAACAACCAATAGTTGGTGCGACAGGGGAAGATCTTTATAAAGCATTGAAACGTTCAGCATCCTTAGAAATTGATTTCGTACCCGACGTGCTTTCAGTTCCAGCGCTACTTGACGATATTGTTAGGTCTGGTGACTTCGTTTTAACCCAGGGTGCGGGAGAAACAAGCAAGCTTGCGAAAGCCTTGCGAGAACATTGGCAAAACGCGGTGGTGACTCAATGAATAAGCAATTAGTAATGCGCGGTTTGAAAATTGGCTTTGTGCTCTCGGTGTTAGCGAGCCTGCCTGTTGGTGTTTATTACGCAGCAAACGCCGAGACTGGTAGCGAAGCAAAGGGAACAGTGACAATTGCCGGCCCCATCTCGACGGCCCAGCGGTTAGAAGTCTTAAAACGAATTGCTGGCTTTGATCTACCTGCAGGAGAGATCAAGCAATTGCAGGCCAGACTTCGTGAAATCCCCTGGATAGCCAGGGTGGCGGTTGAGAAAAAATGGCCGTCCGATGCGGTAATTACCATAACGCCGGAACAACCGATCGCGCTTTGGAATGATGATGCTTACCTGAATGGTGAAGGCAAGGTGTTCCAATCACCGTTTACTAACCAGACCAGATTGCCGCAGCTTTATGGCCCGGAAGGTCAAGAAGAAGCTGTGATGCAACAGTATCAACTACTGGGTAGCACACTATTTAGCATTGATCAGAGAATTGAATTCCTTGAGCTGGGTCAACGAGGCGAATGGCGGTTTAGAACCGACAGAGGCATTGATGTGTTACTCGGCAACACGGACCTGATGGAACGCGTACAACGTCTCGTGCAGGTCGCAGCGCATATCGAAGCGCTGGGTAAGCTGGATCAGGTAAATCATATTGATACGCGCTACAGCAATGGTGCAGCGGTCGATTGGAAGGAAGACAAGGACGATTTGAACGTGGCAACAAACTATAACTCGCAGAGAGAAATAAAATTATGAGCGGGACAACTGGTCATCGAATGATTGTAGGTTTGGACATTGGTACGTCCAAAGTTGTGAGCATAGTCGGGGAGGTGTCTCCGGAAGGAGATGTGGAAATTGTTGGCATTGGTAGCCATCCCTCACGTGGGCTGAAGAAGGGTGTGGTCGTCAACATCGAATCCACGGTTCAATCGATCCAACGTGCGGTTGAAGAGGCGGAGTTGATGGCAGGCTGCCAGATACACTCGGTCTATGCCGGTATTGCCGGGAGTCATATTCGTAGTTTGAACTCTCACGGCATCGTTGCAATACGAGACCGCGAAGTCTTTCAGCCGGACATAGAGCGGGTTATCGATGCAGCCCAGGCGGTTGCGATTCCCGCGGATCAAAAAATACTCCATATCCTGCCCCAGGAATACGTTATCGACACCCAGGAAGGCGTCAAGGAGCCTCTTGGTATGTCCGGCGTGCGCCTGGAAGCGAAGGTTCACCTTGTTACCTGTGCGGTGAATGCGGCACAGAATATCGAGAAGTGTATTCGCAAATGTGGCCTCGAAGTCGAGGACATCATTTTGGAGCAGCTAGCGTCCGGTTACGCGGTGCTAACAGAAGATGAAAAAGAACTCGGGGTTTGTATCGTCGATATTGGTGGAGGCACAACAGACATAGCTGTGTTTACTGATGGTGCGATACGGCACACCGCTGTCATCCCGATTGCAGGTGACCAGGTAACTAACGACATTGCCATGGCACTTCGTACACCGACACCTAATGCAGAGGAAATTAAAATCAAATATGCCTGTGCACTGGCAAGTCTTGCGGGTGAAAACGAAACCATCAAGGTCCCAAGTGTTGGCGAACGAGAAGATCGAGATCTCTCAAGGCAAGCCCTTGCAGAGGTTGTAGAGCCTAGATATGACGAGCTATTTACCTTGATCCAGGCCGAACTTCGTCGTAGCGGTTTTGAAGATTTGATTGCTGCTGGGATCGTCCTCACGGGCGGTACTTCAAAAATGGAAGGTGTTGTAGAGCTCGCTGAAGAGATCTTCCATATGCCAATAAGCATTGGTAAGCCGCAAAATATTACAGGCTTAACAGATATCGTTAGAAACCCAATCTATTCAACGGCAGTGGGACTGCTGAAGTATGGCGCAAAACAGATTGGAGAAGGGGTGATCGCACCAGCACCGCAGAATGTCAGTGGGGTTGTTGGAAAAGTAAAAAATTGGTTTTTGGGAAATTATTAGACCTTAGGAGGGTTGGGTATGTTTGAATTAGTAGATAGCGCACCACAACACGCTGTAATCAAAGTCATCGGAGTTGGTGGCGGTGGCGGCAATGCTGTTGAGCATATGGTGGTACAAAACATCGAGGGTGTGGACTTCATCTGTGCAAATACAGATGCACAAGCACTGCATAACTTATCAACCAGGACACTGCTGCAACTTGGTACCTCAATCACGAAAGGGTTAGGTGCTGGCGCTAATCCTGCCATGGGTAAGGAAGCAGCACTTGAAGATAAAGAGCGTATCGCCGAGGTGCTAGCCGGTGCCGATATGGTCTTTATTACTGCTGGTATGGGTGGTGGTACAGGGACAGGTGGTGCACCAATCGTTGCGGAAGTCGCGAAGAATATGGGCATCTTGACTGTTGCCGTGGTAACCAAACCCTTTGTTTTCGAAGGCAGAAAGCGCATGAGGCTGGCTGAAGAAGGCATTCGCGAACTGTCCCAGTATGTCGATTCATTGATCACTATCCCAAATGAAAAACTGCTGACGATCATGGGTGATGACACACCATTGCTTGAAGCCTTCGGTGCTGTTGATGATGTTTTGTCCAATGCTGTGCAGGGCATCGCAGATTTAATTATTCGTCCCGGTATGATCAACGTCGACTTTGCTGATGTTCGGACTGTGATGTCTGAAATGGGTATGGCACTGATGGGTAGTGGTAGTGCTAGTGGCGGAAATCGCGCCAGAGAAGCAGCAGACGCAGCTG
>CBDUKY010000251.1:0-5216 GCA_965367925.1 uncultured Pseudomonadales bacterium
TGGAATGCCCTGTTCTTGCCAATAGGGTTGCAACATCCAGATAACGTAAAAGGTCGCTAGACTAAACAAGGTCGTATTGACGCAGATCATGCGCAAAAGACGATCCTGAAAATACAGAAACCTAATAATGTTCTTCAGATTCACCACATGCTGATTGGCTTCCATTTTCGTAAATGGTGGCTCCGTTAGGAAGAACACCAGAATGAAAGGCATCCATGCAAAAAGCGCGTTGGCCAGAACAACCGCGTCAAACGAATAGGCAATAAGAAAACCGCCTAACAATGCCGCGATACCTTCAGCGATCGACTTTACAAATCGCATGTTAGCAATGCCCCGACTCTTCTCCTCTGGACTATGTTCAAGTGCATCCTGTGTGTCATATAACATCGACAAATCTGCCCCGGAAAATAGACTAATCGCTATTCCAACTAGTGCTTCGAAGATCATCAAACCAACGAAGTCAGTCGCAAAATAAAGCAGCGTAAAGCCAATGCCATGGAAAACGCTACCCGCGATCAACGCATTCTTACGACCAAGCATGTCTGCGACATAACCAGACGGCACCTCACAGACCACAACTACAAAAGCAAAGAATGCCTGAAGATAGTAGACCTGAGCGACGCTCAGGCCTTTCGACTGAAAGAACGGCACCATCACTGGAATAATGACTAGCGATAGCCAGAAGAACATAAACAAGTACAAGACCGGAATATTTCTTTTTAATTTTTGTTGCATCTCTTATACCTCTACCACTTATTACTTCTCGTTAGGCGAACTAGACGCCTGTATTTCAGCCAAAAAAAAGGCCCCTGGTGCTACGCATCAGGGGCCTTTAGTTATTCCTATTTGACTGAACCCTAATGCAAACCTACGCTCCATGAAAAACCGGTGCACAGCAGCGCAACTGTTGCTTTGACGGCAACATTCGCGGCTTTATGCTCGGTACGCATAATCTGATTGATGTAAATGTTCGGATTCATGTTCTTAGTAAATAATTTATACGGGTTTCGTTAGGCGCGCGATATTACGCCGAAATCGACACTTGTCAAGAATTAATCGGAAAAATGTAAAATAACAACTATGCTGGGGTGCGGTTAAGTCCGCAGCGAGCCAAATATCGGCAAGCGTGTTTGCTAGCTATTTGAGAACTTCGCTTCTGAATCACTAAAGATCTGTTTCCATCTACCGGAATGAAAGCGGTAGACCAACATGGCTGCCTTGACAATATAGTCTCCAATCAGTGCGGCGAATATCCATATCACACTTAATCCCAGCCAGGTAAATAATGCTGCCAGGCCCACTCTGACACCAATCAGTCCTGCCATGGTCGTGATCAACGGGAAGCGAGTATCACCTGCTCCACGCAAGCAACCGCCAAGGGAAAACTCAATTGCCATCAAAGGCTGTGCTACACCTAGAATGTAGATAAAAATAACCGTGAGCCTTACTACTTCATCATCATCAATCAAGAAGCGAGCAATCTGTTCCGCGAACAAAAAGATCACAACGCTCAAAAGCACCATACTGCCAATAGCCATGCCTGTTGCTCGCCAACCCTGCCGGGTTGCTTCATCAGCATCACCTGCACCGAGATTTTGTCCAACCAGCGTGGCGCCAGCGATCGAGAAGCCAAAGCCAACGACAAAAGATAAGGACAAAATTTGTACACCTATCCCATAGGCGGCAAAAGGTGCCGTGCCGTAATAGGCCACCAGCCAGAGAAAAGCGATAAAACCACCCTGAAATACAAATTGTTCGACACCCGCTGGATAGCCAATATCAACAAGCTGGCGAATGCGTTTCCGGGTCAGCGACCCTGCCCCACCAACAGATACTCCTAGTAACAGCAATGCCGCACATAAGAAGGAAATACCATTCGCCAGTGCCGCGCCAGGCACACCCATCGCCGGGGCACCAAACTTCCCAAACACCAGCACATACAACAAAAAGACATTTACGACATTGGTAAATGCACCAATCCACAGGGGTGTTTTGGTATCCCCCGCGGCTCTTAGTGCTGCTGACAGGACCATATTGATGGCAAAGGCAATGTTAAAAACACTCAAGTATCGAATGAATTCACCGGCTGTGTGTGTTGTAGCCTCATCCAGCCCAAATACACCGGCAATCTCCTCGGCAAAAAAGAAGCAGGGAATGGTTAGTGCCAGCGCCACCAGATTACCAATCCAAAGTGAAACACTTGTCACTCTGGCTGCTTCTTCATAGTTTTTTGCCCCCCAGGAACGGGCAACCATTGCCGTCGTCCCGGCAGACACCGCCATTAAAATGGCCTGCAGGGCGAAGAAGATACGGTGTCCAGTTGTTACGGAAGCAACCGCGGACGCACCAAGGCTACCGATCATTTTAATACTAATAATGCCGATGACGGAAAACAGCAGATTGCTGAGTATCGCCGGCCAGGCAAGTTCCCATATACTTAGCTGCGGTTTCTCAGGTACTTCTGGTTCACTACGATTGGCAGCAATTTCGGTCACAGTAATAGGCTCAAGGTGACGATCAGATCAGCAAACAAAGGGACCGTCGGTGAAGAGAGGAATAGCGCGCGGTAAAATACACTAGATAAGTCGTTAGGTCAAAACCCCATTAAACGGAAAGCGAGCAAACGGTGAGTAAAAGGGTTGTCATAATTGGAGCGGGTCACAACGGGCTCGTATGCGGGTGTTATCTAGCCAGGGCGGGGTTTAGCGTCACATTGTTAGAAAGGCGCAATATTGTTGGCGGCGCAGCTGTGACAGAAGAGTTTCATCCCGGATTCAAAAACTCCACTGCGAGCTATACCGTCAGCTTGCTGCACCCACAGGTAATTGGAGATCTGCATCTGTACGACAATGGCCTGCAAATTCTCGAACGGCAGGTAAACAACTTTCTGCCCCTCGAAGATGGTCGCTATCTGGCCCTCTTCCCAGATAAAGCAAAGACCTTCGCCGAGGTCGCTAAATTCTCAACCAGGGATGCGCAGGCCCTTGAGCGCTATTATGGGGATCTAGACAGCATCGTCCCGCTAGTCAAGTGGATCATGATGCAAACCCCGCCTTCCACTGCTAATGGAGGGCTCAGCGATATATTCAAAGCCTTCCAGCTATCCAGGCAGTTTTCAGCCCTATCACAACCGCAGCGGCGATTATTGTTAAAGCTATTTACCTTAAGCGCTGCAGAATTTTTAGGTGAGTATTTCGAGTCACCGGCTATCACTGCTGTGTTTGGTTTCGATGCCGTGGTTGGCCATTTTGACAGCCCTTATTCCCCAGGGTCTGCCTATGTACTACTGCACCATGTTGTCGGGGAGATAAATGGCAAAGCGGGCCTCTGGGGCCATGCTGTCGGTGGCATGGGGGCCATCACACAGGCAATGGCCACCGAAGCAGTTAAACTTGGCGTTGAAATATTAACGGATGCAGGTGTTGAGAAGATAAATATCTCAGCGGGTAAAGCCGTATCCGTTAACACCACAAATGGACATGTCATTGACGGCGACATCTTTGTCGCTAACGTAAACCCCAGGCTACTATTCCGTGATCTGTTGGATTCAGCAGACGTCCCTGAAGAGGTTCAAACACATATGCTCAACTACCGCTGTAAAAGCGGCACCTACAGGATGAACGTCGCCCTGTCAGGCCTACCCCGATTCAAGGCGGCACCGCCCGTAGAAGTCTTACAAGGGGGCATTATTATGAGCCCAGATCTTGATTACATGGACAGAGCCTTTCAAGACGCCCGAAGACAGGGCTTTTCAAAGCAACCTATCGTCGAGATGCTAATACCGAGTATCGTTGATGACTCACTTGCGCCCCCAGGCCAACATGTCGCGAGCCTCTTTTGCCAACATTTTGACCCGGCCCTGGGTAGTGATTGGTCCAGTCACAAAGCAGCAGCAGAATCAGCGATTTTTGATGTCATTGAATCCCATGCACCAGGGTTCAAAGCCCTGATCGTCGCGAAACAGAGCCATTCGCCATTTGATCTTGAACAGAAGTTCGGCCTCATTGGCGGTGACATATTCCATGGTCGCCTGAGCCTGGAGCAGCTATTTAGTGCTCGTCCTATGCTAGGTATGGGCCAATACAAGACCTGCTATAAGAATCTTTATTTATGCGGTGCAGGGACTCATCCAGGGGGCGGTGTTAGCGGCATTCCAGGACACAATGCCGCCAGAGAAATTCTCAAGCAAAACTAATCGTCAACAAACCGATAGCCAATGCCTCGAATGGTCTGGATCATCTCGCCCAGATCACCAAGCTTCTTCCGTACTGAGCGAATATGTACATCAATATTGCGATCGACAACCACCACACCTTCACCGACGACGCGATTCAGCAGTTGCTCTCTGGTATAGGCTCTACCCGGCTGGGATGCTAGCTGGTGAAGGAGTTTGAATTCTGTTGCTGTGAGTCTGACTAATTCCTCACCGGCCCTGACCTCATGCCGGCCTGGATCAATAACGAGATCCCTGGCAACAATACGATCCTTTTGTTGCTCTTCTTGAATTGGACCACGTCGCAGAACTGCTTTTACCCTGGCGAGCATTTCACGTGGACTAAAGGGTTTCGGGATATAATCATCAGCCCCTAAGCCAAGCCCAATGACCACATCGGATTCTTCACCCTTGGCTGAAATAATGATAATTGGTGTGTTACGCGTTAAAGGGTCTGACTTGATTTGTTGACAAACCGACAGGCCATCCATGCCTGGGAGCATGAGATCCAGGATTACAAGGGATGGGGACTGATTACGTACCAGTTCGAGGCCCTCATCACCCCTGGTGGTCGAAGATACTTGATAACCTTCTCGTTGTAGGTTGTAACAAATAACCTCAACAATATCTGGTTCATCTTCGATGACAACAATCTTGGTTCGACCCATAGTCAATTCTCGCTGCAATGCTGTTGTTTGTATGCGCGCGCAATTTACCGGGCCAGGGTAAAGATTAAGTAAACAGGTGATAAATCTTCTTTACCACGCCTTAATATTTACCAGCAACCTCTTGAATCTACAGGTCTTCTGGCTTTTGGAAAACTAACACAGCATTTGTGCCACCAAAACCAAAGCTATTCGACATGACCGTTCGAATACCCGCGTTATCAATCCTTGCCCGTACGATTGGTGCATCTGCCACTGCCGGGTCCAACTCATCTATATTCGCTGACTCGCAGATAAAGTCATTTTCCAACATCAACAGGGAATAGATAGCTTCATGC
>CBDUKY010000252.1:0-5211 GCA_965367925.1 uncultured Pseudomonadales bacterium
TATGCGTGAGCCTGTCGCAGGCTAGTCTGTCATGTCTCAATCAACCAGGTTTCTCGGCATCGATGGCTGCCCTGGTGCCTGGTTTTGTATCTGGCAAGGATCAGGTGGATTTGGTTGGGATATTTATGAAAGTGTCCGGGCAATCTGGGACCAGCACCAAAGCGCTGAGCGTATATTGATTGATATTCCCATTGGTCTCACGAATGACCAGCCAAGGTCTATCGAGCCGATTGTTCGTCGTCAGCTTGGCGAGCGAAGGAGCAGTGTTTTTCCAGTCCCGTGTCGGGATGCGGTCTATGCCGTTGACTATCCGGAAGCTTGTGCTGTGAATTTTCAGCGCTGGGGCAAGAAGCTATCAAAGCAGAGTTGGCTAATCTGCGACAAGATCAGGGAGATGGATAGATTTCTTCATCGCAATCCACAGGCACGGATGGTGATAGGTGAAAGTCATCCAGAATTGGCTTTTAGCTACTTCAATAATGGACCCGTGGCGGAAAACAAAAAGACTGAACAAGGATTGCAAGCCAGGGCGAAGCTTATTGAAGCGCTTGCACCAGACCTGTATGGCAAATTTGACGATATTCGAATGCAGTTTCTCCGCAAACAGCTAGCAACCGATGATATTCACGATGCCATGATCCTTATGCTAGCGGCGAGGACTGCTGTTCCTCTTGATGCCCCTACAGAACAGGGGATTGGTGGTATTCATATCCAGATGTACGTACCGCAAGTATAGCGCTGGTTGCTATTCAACGCTGATTTGATATTGTCTGCGGCTTCTTAGGCACTAACCAAAAGGCGATTCTATTGGAGTCTCTTACCAATCTACTCAATCTGCTAGATAGTTTTCTGGGTTCTGCCCAATATTTTCCATTCTTATTGCTCGGTACCGGTTTGTTTTTGTCCGTCTACCTGAAGTTTCCCCAGATTCGATTCTTTGCGCATGCCTGGCGAATCGTCCGGGGTAAATACGACAAACCGACCGATGAAGGTGATGCGTCCCACTTCCAGGCACTCACCACGGCTATTTCAGGCACCGTGGGTACCGGTAATATTGGTGGTGTTGCCCTTGCTATCTATCTCGGTGGACCTGCTGCCTTGTTCTGGATGTGGATGACTGCCTTTTTGGGGATGACGAGTAAATTTGTCGAGGTTTCACTATCCCATAAGTATCGAGATAAGGATGCGGAAGGTCACATTGTCGGTGGCCCCATGTATGTCATGGAAAAGCGTCTGAATATGAAATGGCTGGCAGTCTTCTTTGCTGTGGCGACCGTAATCAGTTCCTTTGGTACCGGAAACCTGCCTCAGAGTAATAGTATCGCTGCCGGTGTTGATGCAACCTTCGGTATTCCGCCCTGGATTACCGGTGCAGTACTTGCCCTGGCACTGGGTGCCGTGATTATCGGTGGTATTCGTCGCATCATTCAGGTGGCAGAGAAAATCGTCCCGCTCATGGCAACCATTTATCTATTGGGTGCCTTGATGGTTATCATTGCTAATGCTGACCAGGTCATACCCTCGTTTATTGCTGTCTTTAGTGATGCTTTCACAGGTTCGGCTGCAACAGGTGGCTTTCTCGGCGCAACCTTTGCCTATGCATTCAATCGCGGTGTAAACCGTGGCTTATTTTCGAATGAAGCCGGGCAGGGTAGTGCACCTATTGCTCACGCCGCGGCCCGTGCACACGAGCCCATTTCAGAGGGCATGGTTTCCATTCTCGAACCCTTTCTCGACACCATCATAATTTGTACTGTTACAGGGCTTGTGATTCTTTCATCCGGGGTCTGGACAGAGAAGTTTGAAAACGATTTCCAGACCTTCGACACCACCATTATTGAGGGAGAATATAGCGAAACTGTCGAGGCAGACCGGGAGGCACTGTTTAAACATCTGAGCTTTGATTTAAGTGACGATCCCATCAAACCTTTGACTGGTGAGATCATGGTGCAAAATGGCTATCCAGTCGGTCAGACAAGTTTTACGATTCTCCATAACCGATCTGTCGCTGAAGATGTCCAGTTCCTTCATGACGGTACGCCGGTTGATGGACTGATAAAGATCAACAATGGCGAGGTCGAATCAGGTATTAGCTTACGGGGTAAATCACTCATTCATTCTGTGGATTTAACCATGGAGGCCTTTAGTCGCAGTGCACTGGGTGACTACGGGCGCTATATTGTCTCCATTGGCCTGGTTTTGTTTGCCTTTAGTACGGCAGTTGCCTGGTCCTACTATGGGGACAGAGCCATGACCTATCTATTCGGCGTTAAGTCCGTCATGGCTTACCGTTTTGTTTATGTAATTGGTTTCTTCGTTGCTGCTATTGCCGATACGTCTCTGGTCTGGTTGGTGTCGGCGATTACGATCGCCTTTATGACCATTCCGAATCTGTACACCATGCTAGTGCTCCATCGAGAAATGAAAGAAACTATTGATGAGTACTGGGTCAATTTTAAAGAAGAGTTCCCAGGCGGACGTTAACCAGGAAGTAAAATGGATTTGAAAGGTAAAGTTGCCATTGTCACAGGCTCATCATCCGGTGTCGGTGCGGCGACAGCAAAATTGTTGGCCAGTAAAGGCTGTAACGTTGTCATCAACTATGCATCGAGCGAGGCTGCTGCCAGGCAAGTGGCGGCAGATTGTGAAGCCCTGGGTGTTGATGTCCTGGTGTGTAAGGCCAATGTTGCCGTGGATGAAGATTGTGTCTCAATGGTGCAACAGACGTTGGACAAATGGGGGCGGTTGGATGCCCTTGTGAATAATGCTGGTACGACAAAGTTTAATCCTCACCATCAGCTAGATGGACTGGATAAGGATGATTTTTTCCATATTTATGGTGTCAATGTCGTCGGACCATATCAAATGGTGCGTGCAGCAGAGGATGCATTACGTAAGAGTGGCGAGGCCTCGGTAGTTAATGTGGCGTCCATTGCTGGCGTTCGTGGTATTGGTAGCTCAATAGCCTATGCTGCCTCTAAAGGTGCTTTGCTGACTATGACCCAGTCCCTGGCGCGCGTTATGGGGCCTGAGATCCGGGTAAATGCCGTTTGCCCTGGCTTTATCCAGGGTGAGTGGCTAGAAAAGGGTATGGGTGATGCCTATGAAAAATTTAAGTCAAACCTGGAAAGTGTCACCCCCCTTAAACTTACCTGTACTGCCGAAACAGTTGCAGAATCTATCGTCGCATTTATAGAAGGACACTCAGTTATTACTGGTCAACATATTATCCTTGATGGCGGTCACTACCTTGTCTGAGGCCCTGCTTGAATCCGTCGCAACCCATCCTGCTTTTAGGCACCTTCGGAGCCACCACATAGACAATCTGAATCTCTGGGTCCATGAGTTTGAACACAAGGTCACAGGTGCCATGCACTTTCACCTTGATATGCCACACACGGAAAACGTTTTTATGGTTGCGTTTCGTACTGTGCCAATGGACTCAACCGGCGTCGCTCATGTACTAGAACATACCGTGCTCTGTGGCAGTGAAAAGTATCCTGTGCGCGACCCTTTTTTCCTGATGATTCGCCGTTCTTTAAACACCTTTATGAATGCGTTTACGTCGAGTGACTATACGGCCTATCCATTTGCTAGCCAGAACAAGCAAGATTTTAATAACCTGATGGATATTTATCTTGATGCCGTTTTCTTCCCCAGATTGCATCCGTTAGATTTTGCTCAGGAAGGTCATCGCATTGAATTTGAAAAGCCCGATGATATCGATAGTGAGCTTGTTTATCGGGGTATTGTCTACAACGAGATGAAAGGCGATGCGAGCTCTCCTGTCTCTATTTTATATGATCAGATGAAAAAGCATCTGTTTCCAACCAATACCTATCATTTTAACAGTGGCGGAGATCCCGCAGACATTCCTAATCTGACCTATGAAGGGTTGTTGGCGTTCTATCGGTCTCACTATCACCCATCTAATGCGGTATTTATGACCTTCGGTGACATACCCGCCATCGAACATCAAACCCAGCTTGAAAGCAAAGCCCTTAATCGCTTTGAAGCCTCAGATGATGTTATTGCAGTTACACCCGAGAAGCCCCTGCATGGGATTGTCAGGGTTTCTGAACCCTATGCAATTGAAGATGGTCAGCTTGAGAATCGCACCCATGTCGTGATGGGGTGGAAGCTCGGGCTAAATACAGATCTAGCGCTGTTACTAAAATGTAATCTGCTTTCTGACGTATTGCTTGATACCTCAGCCTCGCCACTGCGAAAGGCATTGGAAAACGCCGACTTTGACGGTGCACCTTCTCCCTTGTGTGGATTGGAAGAAACGAACCTGGAAATGAGTTTCTTTTGTGGTATGGAAGGCTGCAATACCGCAGATGCAGACAAGGTAGAGCAGTTAATCATCGATACCTTAAAGCAAGTCGTCGTTGACAATGTCAGCATTGAACAACTAGAAGCCTGCTTGCATCAACTCGAGTTAAGTCACCGCGAAATTGGTGGTGATGGATATCCCTATGGCTTGCAGTTGATCTTTTCTTGCATGTCCGCAGCAGTGCATCGTAGTGACCCTTTCGACTTGTTGGATCTCGATCGCGTGATTCAGTCTCTGCGGGAAGAAATCAAACAACCAGACTTCCTGCCGAAGCTGGTTAGAGAGTGTCTATTGGATAACGAGCATTGTGTTCGCCTGACCCTGTACCCGGATGAAAATTTTAATAAGCGCCAGGAACAGGCGGAAAAGGACAAGCTAGAAGCGATTAAATCGAGCCTTTCCATGGATCAAAAACTTGAGCTGGTTAAGCTGGCGAAAGAATTGAAAGAACGGCAGGATCAAGAGGAAAACATTGATGTGCTACCCAGAGTCGGCCTGGATGATATTCCTGCGACCCTGAAGATACCGTCTGCACGAAAGACAAACATCAAATCGGGGCTTCAACTCACAGAATATGAAGCTGCAACCAATGGCCTCGTGTATCACCAGATTGTTACTGACTTACCGCCACTGGAACCAATGACGCTTGAGAATCTACAGCTATTCACTCAAGTTATTACGGAGATAGGTTCTGCAGGGCGACCTTACCTTGACACCCAGCAACTTCAACATAGTCTCACAGGCGGTATGAGCGCCTACACAGCGGTTCGCGGTCGGTTAGATGATCCAAATCAAGTCTCCGCCCATTTAACCCTGTCTAACCGTTGTTTGAGCCGAAACACAGAGTCCATGGTCTCGCTCCTGCAAGAAACTTT
>CBDUKY010000253.1:0-5165 GCA_965367925.1 uncultured Pseudomonadales bacterium
TGTCCATCTTGTCAGCTGCCTTATCTGCCATTTCAGATGTTTTGTCGCTGGCCTTTTCCATCGCGGTGTCTTCCCCGCAGGCGGTTAAAAACAAGCTGAGGAGAAATACGATTGGTATATAGCGCATGGTCTGGTGCCTTTCTTATTGTTTGTGGGGAACCAGTGTAAACCTATTTCGGGGCCGGTAGGTGAAGTTCCGATCGAAAGCGCGATAGTTTCCTTACTGGAATATATTAGATGCGAATTATTCCTTACTCATATTTTTTTTCACCTGCTACATTTGCTCTCACGTTCTCCTATGAGCGCTATTTTAATTTGATGAGGTTTTTTGATTATGACTATGCCACGCGCTGAAGCCATTACCGAAATTAGCTTTCAACCTGAGATTCAAGAAGTGAAGAAACAGGTCCAATATCGCGATCTTGACGACTCACTATCTGAGTGGGAACGTGCTCGTCAGTCCAGCAAAACCTGGTCAATGGAACAAGACTAGTTAGCCAGTGTAGGAATTGCAGCCCAGCTAAGTCTCAACTTGCTGGGCTGTGATGCAAGCGCCTTCCCTGGGTCGCTCTAGCTGTAGCGTGCTTCTTCCACAGCCTTGTTGTCACCTGCCTTTACTGCAGCTAAAGAAGCTTCAAGATCACCAAGATAAACATCTGTTACGCCAGCGTGAAACGGCGACAGCATAAGGTGCAAAGCCTTAGGTGCAGTGGTTAGACTGGTAAACCAACCCTTTTTATACAACTGTCGATAAACGGCAAACACATCCACATCCGGATGGCTGAAGGCCACGATACCTACCTTTGGTTCGCCGAGAATACTAAAACCTAATTTTTTAACCCCTTCCTCTATTTGTTGGCGAGCATCTGTCACCATCTTGTGCTTGGCTTTATACCCCTCGATACCGAGATAATTCATAACTGCCCAGGCAGCGGATATAGCACCCCCTGGTCGTGTACCTGCAAGGGTAGGTGTTACCATTCTGCCGCCAGGCCAATCATTGCAGTCGAACATCATATGCTCGCGCAATGTTTCAGATCTGAACAATACCGTTGAGGCACCCTTCGCACAGTAGCCATATTTGTGCAGGTCTGCGGACATTGAATGTACCGCTGGTACTGAAAAATCGAAGTCTGGAATGTCTGTGCCATTCATTCTTACAAAAGGCGCGATATAGCCGCCAACACATGCATCTACATGTAACCAGACAGATTTTTTTGTCGCTATTTCTCCGAGTTCTGCAATTGGGTCAATAAGCCCATAGGGAAAGTTTGGTGCGGAACCAACGAGCATGATGGTGTTTTCATCAATTGCCGCCTCCATGGCAGGCAAGTCTGGATATAACTGGTTCGAAAGAGGAATGCGGCGCAATTCTAGACTCATCATCATGGCTGCCTTGTCAAAGGCCGGATGCACTGAATAGGGCGCGACAATATTAGGTGTGCCTGTTAGTTTTTTGTTAGCGCGGGCATAGTCTCTTGCGGCTTTGACAGCCATATTAATTGAATCAGTACCGCCAGAAGTAATGTTACCTGCTGCATCGTCCGGGGCGTGCAACAATGACAAACCCATACCGACGACCTCGTCTTCCATTTGCTTCAAGCTCGGGAAAGCGAGTGGGCCTAGTCCATTTTCAGACATATACAGGGCGTATGCTTCTTTTTGAACCTGGGCAACATCCTCACCAGCGTTGAAAACATAGACCGCAGTTTTACCGTCTCGCCATTTGGCATCACCGCCACCACGCTCAATCATGTCCTGTTTGAGCGTTTTCCAGTCAGTGCCCTGTTCTGGCATGTCTTTTAGCATGATCAGCCTCTCTGATGTTAAGCGGTCTTAAGCCTTGTGTGGATGAACCTGCACAGGCAGATCTGTAATACCGCGGACAAAACTTGAAAGTAGTCGGGTTGGTTCGCCAACAACTTCCACCTTATGGAATCTGGGCAGGATTTCTTCCCACAAAATCCGCAGTTGCATTTCGGCTAGTCGATTGCCCATGCACCGATGAATGCCGAAACCAAAGGAAAGATGATGCCTCGCTTTCGGTCTATCGATAATGAAATCGTCAGGTCGATCAATCACTTCTTCGTCACGGTTACCTGACACATACCACATCAGCACCTGATCGCCCTTCTTGATTTTTTTACCACGTATCTCGATATCCTGATTAGCCGTGCGTCGCATATAGGGCAAAGGTGTTTGCCAGCGAATGATTTCAGATACCATGTTAGGAATCAGTGAAGGGTCTTTGCGTAGCTTGTCGTATTCGGCAGGGTTTTTGTTAAGTGCGTAGACGCCGGCACTCATGGAATTACGCGTCGTATCATTACCGCCAACAATCAATAGGATCAGATTGCCGAGAAATTCATGAGGCTGCATATCTTTAGTGTCTTCACCATGTATTAGCATGGAGATGAGGTCAGAACCTGGTTCATCTAACTGAGCGCGTTCGTTCCAAAGTCTGGTGAAGTAAGCCAGGCATTCCATGAGTTCCTCACGCCGTTGTTCGGCCGTATCGACAATACCTGTACCAGGTGGTGCTGTTGCAACATCTGACCAGCGAGTTAGCATGCGGCGATCTTCGAATGGAAAGTCGAATAGGGTGGCTAGCATCTGGGTGGTCAGCTCGATAGAGACACGATCAACCCAGTTGAAGGTTTCACCCACAGGCAGGTTATCGAGGATCGTACAGACCCTAGCGCGGATAATAGATTCCATTTTTGCGAGATTGGGTGGCGCCACGACGCCGCTCACCGCTGCCCGTTGCAAGTCATGCTTTGGCGGGTCCATGGCAATAAAGCTAGAGAAGTTTAGTTCCTCAGGATTAGGTTCGGCATCAATTCTTGGCCCAATCGAAATGCCATGAGCGGAAGAAAATAGCTCGTGATTTTTATCAACGAACATAATGTCTTCGAACTTTGTTAGTGACCAGTAGCGTCCGGCACGGGGCAATTCGTTGAAATGCACAGGGTCTTCCGCCCGTAAGCGACGAAAATGCTCCCAGTGAAGATCCTGTTGGAACAATCGTCCGTCAATCATATTGATCTCTTCGATAGGTACCGAATAGGGATCTTTAATGACGGGCGGCGCATCCGGACCTAAAAATGGACTGACATTAATGTCGAGCTTCGATTCTTCTATCTTACGTTGTTCACTCATGGCAATTTCCCCCTTTTGTGCCCTGGATCTCGTCTGCTTTGCAGCTACTAGTCTGGTAGGCCGAGTACCCGTTTACCGATAATATTCAACTGCACCTCATTGGTGCCACCATAAATAGTGACAGCCCTGTCGCGCAGCCAGGCGCGGGTAGCATCAATTTCATCAGTATCAAAACCCTCGCCTTCCCAGCCAATACCATTGGTGCCACGCAAGAAAGACTTTAAGGACGCGCCTTCTCTTGAAAGTGTAGAACCGACAAATTTGAAAATCGATGTGGTTGCGCCGGGTGCTTTACCTGATCGAGATTCGTCAGTGACCCTTTGTACTGTCAGTTGCAGGGCTTTTTCAGCCATGGATTGTCTGGTGATACGTTCTCTGGCATCCATGCTGAGGATTTTGCCATTCTCTTCGCCGTAGTAGCGTTTTGCGATCTTTGCGTAGGCATTTACAGGCTTTTTCTTGTTTTTAACCCTGGCTGCTGGCGCTGCTGATCTCTCATACTGAAGTAAACGCTTACCAACGGTCCAGCCCTTGTTCAGCTCGCCAACCAGGTCGTCTCGTCTTGCTAGTGCGTCGTCAAAAAAGGTCTCACAGAAGGGTGATGAGCCACTGATTAACTGAATAGGCTTAACTGTCACACCCTTTTGATGCATGTCTAGCAGGACGAAGCTAATACCGTCATGCTTTGGCGCATCTGGATCGGTGCGAACCAGGGCAAACATCCAATCAGCGTGTTGGGCGCCAGAGGTCCAGATTTTTTGCCCATTTATGACAAAGTGGTCGCCATCAAGGACCGCCTTGGTTTGCAGGCTGGCAAGGTCGGAACCGGAACCTGGCTCACTATAACCCTGACACCAGCGAACCTCGCCAGAGACAATTTTGGGTAGATGTCTGGCTTTTTGTTCCTCAGTACCAAATTCTAGCAGGGTTGGACCAATCATCGATGTGCCCATGCCTGTGAGTGGCGGTAGTGCTTTTGCGGCGGCTAATTCTTCCTGATAGATGGCGTTTTCTTCAAAGCTGAGACCTGCAGCACCATACTCTTTAGGCCACATGGGTGCGGTTAGGCCTTTTGCAGCCATGGCTTTGAGCCATTTATCAGCATCTTCAGTACTGTAAATCTCGTGGGCATCTTCAAAATGGAAGGTGCGGTTTTTCATGCTTTCCGGGCAATGCTCGGCGATATAGGCGCGAATTTCTTGACGAAATGATTCCAGGCTCATGATACATCCCTCAATATTTAACGAATTACATGGGACTAAACATACCAGAGTTGGAGGAATTGATAACTACCCTATTCATGCTATTGATGCATGACTGTCATTTGGATTTTTCTCCTGGTCATGGGGCTGCGTCCGGTGCTTGTCGTCGGCGGAATAATCCCCTAGGCTGGCGCCATACGTATTTTTATGCCTAACACAAAAGACTGAAGAGAGAGGGGAAGGGATGTTCGATTTAGTGATTCGAGGTGGGACTGTTATTGATGGTTCAGGTGCTGATCGGTTTATTGCAGATGTTGCCATCAAGGATGGCAAGGTGGCGAGGATTGGCGACATCAAAGAAACTGGCAGCAAGGAAATCGATGCGACCGGTAAACTTGTAACCCCTGGCTGGGTGGATATCCATACTCACTATGATGGCCAGGCAACCTGGGATCCAATTCTTGCACCTTCAAGTTGGCATGGGGTTACCACGGTCGTGATGGGCAATTGTGGTGTCGGATTTGCGCCAGTAAAACCTGAGGACCGTGAATTCCTTATTCAACTTATGGAAGGCGTTGAAGACATTCCCGGTGCTGCACTATCTGAAGGTATTGATTGGAAATGGGAAAGTTTTCCTGAATATCTCGATGCGCTGGAGTCCTTCCCGAGGGCAATTGATGTGGCAGCTCAGGTGCCTCATGGTGCGATTCGTGCCTATGTGATGGGTGAACGGTGTAATACTGATTATGCACCCAACGAGGAAGAAGTGGCGCAAATGGCTGCGCTGGTACGCGAGGGTGTTGA
>CBDUKY010000254.1:0-5158 GCA_965367925.1 uncultured Pseudomonadales bacterium
AAACCCGCCATAGTTGGAGGAATGGGAGACAAGAATGAACATCCGTCCATTGCAGGATCGCGTCGTCGTTCGTCGCGTAGAAGAAGAAACAAAATCATCTGGCGGCATTGTGCTACCAGGCTCTGCTGCTGAAAAGCCTTCTCAAGGTGAAGTACTCGCAGTTGGCCCAGGCAAGAAGCTTGATGATGGCTCATTACAACCTGTAGACCTTAAAGCTGGGGACAAAATACTGTTCGGTCAGTATTCAGGTAGCACAGTAAAGATCGACGGTGAAGAGCTGCTGATCATGAATGAAAGCGAAGTATTTGGCGTTATTGAGTAAGCCAACGTACGTAAATTCACAAGATAGAGGAAAATTAAATGACAGCTAAAGACGTAAAATTCGGAGATTCCGCGCGTCAACGCATGTTGGCTGGTGTGAACGTACTGGCCGACGCAGTAAAAGTAACATTGGGTCCCAAAGGTCGTAATGTTGTACTCGACAAATCTTTCGGCGCACCAACCATCACTAAAGATGGTGTTTCAGTAGCGAAAGAAATTGAACTGAAAGACAAGTTCGAAAACATGGGTGCACAGATGGTGAAAGAAGTTGCCTCCCAGACTTCTGATGTTGCCGGTGACGGAACAACAACAGCTACTGTACTTGCTCAAGCGATTTTGAATGAGGGTTTGAAAGCAGTTGCTGCCGGCATGAACCCAATGGATCTTAAGCGTGGTATCGATAAGGCTGTTTCAGTTGCCGTATCTGAAGTCGAAAAGTTGGCTCAACCATGTTCAGACAGCAAAACTATTGCCCAGGTAGGTAGTGTTTCTGCTAACAGTGATACCCACGTTGGCCAGATCATTGCTGACGCAATGGACAAGGTTGGTAAAGAAGGTGTTATTACTGTTGAAGAAGGTAGCGGCCTTGAAAACGAACTCGACGTCGTTGAAGGTATGCAGTTCGATCGTGGATTCCTATCTCCATACTTCGTCAACAACCAGGACAACATGAGCGCTGAGTTAGAAGAGCCTTACATTCTCCTATTTGATAAGAAAATCTCTAACATCCGTGAAATGTTACCAATCCTTGAAGCAGTAGCAAAAGCTGGTAAGCCACTTGTTGTTATCGCTGAAGATATCGAAGGCGAAGCACTTGCAACCCTCGTTGTGAACAACATGCGCGGTATTGTGAAAGTTGCTGCTGCCAAGGCACCTGGTTTCGGTGACCGTCGTAAGGAAATGTTGCAAGACATCGCAACCTTAACTGGCGGCACAGTGATTTCTGAAGAAGTCGGTTTGTCTCTTGAGAACGCAACGCTGGATGACCTTGGTTCAGCCAAGCGTATTACAATGACCAAAGAAAACACTGTTGTTGTTGATGGTGCTGGTAATTCAGCGGATATCGAAGCACGTGTTTCTCAAATTCGCACACAAATCGAAGATACTTCTTCAGATTATGATCGCGAAAAACTTCAAGAACGTGTTGCTAAGCTTGCTGGCGGTGTAGCTGTCATTAAGGTTGGTGCTGGTTCTGAAGTTGAAATGAAAGAAAAGAAAGCGCGCGTTGAAGATGCCCTGCACTCAACCCGTGCTGCAGTAGAAGAAGGTATTGTACCTGGTGGTGGTGTTGCGTTGATTCGTGCCCTGCAAGCGCTTGAAGGCTTGAAAGGCGACAACGAAGATCAAAACGTTGGTATCAATATCTTGCGTAAAGCGATGGAAGCGCCAATGCGTCAAATCGTAACCAATGCTGGTGCTGAAGCCTCTGTCGTTGTAGACAAGGTTAAGCAGTCTAAAGGTAGCGAAGGCTACAACGCGGCATCTGGTGAATACGGCGATATGATTAAGTTTGGTCTTCCTGATCCAGCGAAAGTAACCCGTACAGCGCTTCAAGCTGCAGCTTCTGTTTCAGGTCTGATGATTACAACTGAATGTATGATCGCAGACGTTGAAGAAGAAGGCGGTGCTGCTGGTGGCGGTATGCCAGACATGGGCGGCATGGGTGGCATGGGCGGCATGATGTAGTCCATCTCCACACTGTGAAGTCGGTTCCTGGTAGTAGACTAAAACTATTACCGGGACCAGAACAAAAAACACCCGATTTATTCGGGTGTTTTTTTTTGTGCGTTTAAAAAGGTTTGCTGCTCAAGGATCAGTGGCAATCTCAAATGGTACAACCATCTCACCTGCGTTAAGACCGGAGACGACACTGATCATCCCGTCGGCATAGCGCTTTCCTGTTCTGATATATCGTCGTTCAAGCTGGCCTTCTGTAACAACCCAGGCGATATCCAATTGCCCAACCCTTGCAACATACTGCTCTGGCATAACGAGTTCTGATTCGATCCCTGCAGGGATTAATAATTGCGCGTACATACCAGGGAGTAGATTTTCGAATTGTTGTAATCGGCTCTTGACGAGAAAGCTCCGTGACCCGACATTGCCAGCAGGGACCAGTTCTTCCAGTTCTGACTTCAAGGTCTGATTCAAGGCAGGTATCACGACGTCTAGCTGCTGGCCTTTTTTGAGACTGACAGCGAGTTGTTCTCGGACATTTGCTTCTACCCTGAGAGATAAAGGATTGTAGAGCGAAAGTAATTGGACCCCTGGCTTTGCTGTGTCGCCTGGCTCCGCGAATCGATCCACGATCCGCCCATCAATTGGCGCGACGATGGTTGCGAAACCCAATAAGGACCTGGCCTCACTTAAGGCCTGGGTAGCATTTGCTTGATCTGCGACCAGGGCGTCGTGATTTGCTTGTGCTTTATCGAGATCTGACTGGGCCAGCAGGTTTTTATTCCGCAGGTCGACAGCTCTAGACAAGGACAATTTTGCTTCTGCGAGTCTTGCCGTCACAGACTGGAGGGTCGCATTTGCCTGGGAAACCCGGGACTTTAGATCTGCGTTGTCCAATTGCACAAGCTTCTGGCCTTTCTTGACCATATCACCAGCACGTACCTGCACGGTCTCGATCTGGGCAAGAATTCTAGAGGAAACAATGGTTGCTTGTTTAGCTTCTATGCTCGCAGGGACAGGTTCAAATGTTGGTTGTTGCCGAGAGACAACTTCAACTGCCTGTGAAATATCAACACCTTGTGGTTTATTCGTCCCTGGTTGAATTTTTTCATCAAAAGAACCAGCCATCCAGAGAATCATGAGTAGAAGGCCCGCGATCGCAAGGACCGGAACGATTTTTTTAAGGGTGCTAGGATTCATTGACAAGCTCCGTCAACTTCGATGGTTGGTCAAAAACTAACAGGTAAACAATGGGGACAACCAGAAGCGTGAATATAGTTGATGCGATGATGCCAAATATGATCGCCAGGGCTAGACCACTAAAGACAGGGTCTAGTGTGATAATAATATTGCCAAGTAGGGTTGTACCTGCAGTCAGTAGAATGGGTCTCATCCTGATAGCACCTGCTTCAAGCAATGCTTGCTTAATGTCATGGCCTTGATCCCTGGCCTGAGAAATAAACTCTACCAGAATAAGAGAATTTCGAACCGCAATACCAGCCAACGCAATCATGCCGATCATTGCTGTCGCACTAAATAGCACAGGGTCAGGTGCACCAGCGATATACCTTTCTCCAACCTGATTCAGAAACCAGAAGCCGGGCATGATACCGATGATGGTTAAAGGGATAGCGGACATGATGATAAGGGCCAATGCGCTGGAGCCGGTTTGATAATTAAGCACAAAAAAGATGCCAGTTAGCGCAAATAGGAAGCCGAGCCCCATATCTCTAAAGACTTCAACCGTAATCTTCCATTCACCTTCACCGGTCCAGACCACATCAAGGCCAGAGGCAAGTTGCCAGCCATCGCCACCACCTGGTGTAATAAAGGTTCGAGATTGCCAATCGTTTGCCTCACCAACTGCGCCTCCCCAGTCGGCATTCACATCAGCTATTACCTCGGCAGGTGTTCTGCCTGAAAGTTCTGCAGTGACATAGACGACTGGGCGTAAATCCTTATGTAAGATCGGCTTATCAGCCTGAATTTGTCTAAATTCTCCTAGCTCCCCCAGTGGCACAAGGGGCTGAGGTGCTGTTTCGAGCCCGCTAGCATTTCGCTGTTGCACGATCCCTGCTCGCCCTTTGACTGGTAATCTTTGTAGATCGGAAATTGAACTGCGTTGATCCAGTGGTAAGCGAAGTGTGATGGGCAGAGGCACGGCTTCTCGTTCCAGATTCATAGAGCCAGTGGGGAAACCCTCATTAGCCATCAGTAGGGTCTGATTAATGTCCTTTGTAGAAATGCCAGAGAGCGCTGCCTTTTGCTTGTCGACAATAAATCGCAAACTTTGTTGATCGTCACCAACGGTTGTGTCGACATCTGTCACAAATGCTTCTCGCTCTAGTCGACTCGCCACAACACCTGCTGCATGTTGAAGTTCTTTATAGTCTGTATGCGTTGAACCATATATTTCTGCAACAAGCGTGCTGAGTACTGGTGGTCCAGGAGGCGCTTCGACAACTTTGATTTTTGTACCGTCAACATTTAATGGCGCTAGTTGCTGGCGTAGCCTGAGTACCACGGCGTGAGACTGGTGGCGCCTGTCAGCCTTGTCTACAAGGGTCACGCGCAGGTCAGCCATGTTAGTTCCTATCCTGCGGTAGTAGCCTCTCACCATGCCGTTAAAATCAATCGGGGATGGGCGGCCAACAAAGCTTGCAACAGCACTGACTTCTTTCAGTTGTCGGGTGATTGCGATTACCTTGTTGGTAACAGCAACAGTTTGTTCAAGACTGTATGACTCAGGTGTGTCGATTAGCACCTGCAGTTCATTTTTGTTATCAAACGGTAAAAGTTTAAGTGGTACCAGTCTAAACAGTGGCAAGGTGATAGTAGCGATCAGCAGCACAAGAACAGCAATCAGCACAGTCTTGGCTTTTCTGCGATCGTTGAGCAAGGGGGTTAATATTTTCCGGTAACCAACGGAGAGCAGGCTTTCAACGGCGGCATCGTTGTTATCAAGATGAGCGCCATCTGATCTGGTGAGTAGCTTACTAGCGAGCCAGGGCGTAACGATAAAGGCGACAACCGTACTGGTCGCTACGCTGACAGGCACATTAAATGCCATCGGCGCCATATAAGGCCCCATCATTCCGGTAATAAATGCGAGGGGGATAAAGGCCAGGATGATAGTCAGGGTGGACATTAAGAGCGGCGA
>CBDUKY010000255.1:0-5152 GCA_965367925.1 uncultured Pseudomonadales bacterium
CGACGAGGCTGTGTTCCAGTTTAACTTCGAATCTGACGAGGCTTTCTACCTCGCAACAACGGCTGATGACTTTAGCCTCGTGGCCGGGCAACACCCCAATCCGACGATACAACTACAGGTCAAGGATCATGAAACCTGCTGGGGGCTGCTTGAAGGGTCTATAGATGGGATGAAAGCATTTATGGAAGGCGACTATCGTGCTGATGGGAATATCGTCCTCAGCCAACTGTTGTTATACCTGTTTAAAAGCAACGATCCGACGATTGTCTATGAGGTGCAATACTAGTTCTGACTAGATGCCACGCCCTGGTAGCAGTTCATCAAGATTCTTAGCGGCGGCTTCACTGCCCTGGGCCGCTGCCTTCTCGTACCAGAGAATCGCCTTATCCATATCCTGGGGGACACCAATTCCCAGTTGATAGAGTCGACCTAGATTATTCTGGGCAGTCATTCGGCCTTGCTTCGCGGCCTTTTCATACCAACGTGCGGCTTCTGCCGGGTCTTTGGTGATGCCATTACCCTGCTCATACATAAAACCAATGGTTTGTTGGGCATCCGCATTGCCAAGTTCTGCTGCCTTACGATACCAGTAGGCTGCCTCACTTTGACTAGCAACCACACCCTCGCCTGCTTCATAGAGTAGACCCAGACTAATCATCGCCTGAACCTCGCCACCCTGAGCCGCTTGTAAATACCATTTCGCCGCTTCTTTTTTGTCCACGGCCACCTGCTGGCCTGTCTCAAACATATAGCCAAGGGAAAGTTGCGCCTTGGCATTGCCTTGATTCGCTACCTCGATATAACGTTTTACATAGTCGCTATAGGCAGGTTGAACATTGGCCAATTGGATCGTCTCCGCAGCTTCCGCGCGGACCACAGGGTCAGCGTCCAGTGTGGGACGAATTGTGTCAGTTGTTATCGTGGTTTCGCTGCCATTTGTTTCCGCTGGAGCAGCTGTGACCTCGGCCTGTATTTCGGTGTCAGTGACCGGCGCTGGGAATGTATCCATTACCTGA
Source organism: uncultured Pseudomonadales bacterium (assembly GCA_965367925.1). GTDB lineage: Bacteria > Pseudomonadota > Gammaproteobacteria > Pseudomonadales > Azotimanducaceae > JAHRVQ01. Next base: position 1,017 of record CBDUKY010000255.1, read on the forward strand.
TCAGACCCGGTGGTGGTCAGGATACTGACTACTGGCTCTGACAAGCTCGCCTCGTCTGTGTCGGCAGCGCCCTCAGTCTGGGTCAAATCAAGCTTATCAATCCCGGTGTCGAGGTTATCCAGTTGGTTGCTTGAATCGGCTGCCTCCAATCCTGTTTGCTGTGCCGGTAATTGGATAGTTTCAGGACTTGTCTGAACAGCTAATTGTGCATCAGTCGTTAATGCTGTATTTGCTGCCGGCAGTTGCGTGTCGGGCAGATTTTGAGGTGTTTCTTCTTGTACCAGACCCCGGGTAACCCTTTGCCTGGTCGCTGTTGTATCTACTGCCGGGCCTGCAGCCAACGCTGGTCTTGTATCCCCTGCCAGGTCCGGCGCAGGTACATCTTCCAATATGCTGTCGAGCATCGAGGCCAACTTGTTATCCACCTCATCTTCTGAGGTAACACTGGTCGCAATGACTTCATCCATCAAATCACCAAGGGAAGATTGCGCGGTGCTGTAGGCGGGCTCAGGTTTAAAAGGTAATGGCTCAACGGCAACCACCCGATCCATCCTGCCAATGGAGGCTAACAGTGGCCCGTAGACGAAACCGAGCTCGTGGCCATCCCGGGCAATCTTGTACCAGATACCGCCGCGGGTTTTCGTCTGGCCAACAGCCCAGACCCTGGCGCCGGCTTCCAGTCTGGCAACTCTGGGTGCATTCGGAAACGGTGTTTGACGGACATTGGCGACCTTGATGGCCTCCAGATCCTGATCAACAAAAGTAACCTGGAATTTTTCCCGTGATCTACCGGTATTATCTGCTGTCTGGGAGGCGGAAAGTTGCTTCTTTTTTAACTTTGCCAGGGTGGCGAAGGCGCCATTTGGATACTGCTTTAGATAAGCATCGAATTCCCCTGGGTTTTTACTGGTCTTAATCGAATCCCAGAATACTAGCTCGGCACTATCCGGTGCACTGGCACTGGGTACGGTGTTTAAGGCACTGGCCACGGCGCCTTCCGGCAGGGTAAAGACAAAATCCCCACGATCAAAGTTACGGTCGCGCAACTTCCCATAGCGCGGTGTTTGCAGGGACTGGGTGAGATTTGTCACCCTGTCACCTAGAAACATACCTAGTTCGCTGGCAGTTACATAACCATCACCATTGGCGTCTGAACGTTCATCACCATTTATTGCACGAATAAACAATTCACGAAAGGCGCCATCATCAGAAACCGTTTGATCCGCATCGCCAGACGTCAGGAACTGTCTGACGGGCATGGTGGTTGCTCGTGTAATGGCTGCTGGTGGCAAGGCCCGCTGGGCAGAAAAGACAGTTCCGGCAAAACAAGAATCAAATACAGCATAGGCGTGTTTTGAAACAGCCTGACGCATAAAGGTACCGAAATCCCGTAAGGCGACAGAGGCAAATTTGAATTCTGCGCCTTGTTGCGGCGTTGGTGCATCGGCAGGAATCAAATATCCCTCACCATCAACTGTTGCACCATGGCCAGCAAACCAGATAAATAGCCGGGCGTTCGGGTCATCACCCTTGAGAATAAAGAATCGCTTAAATACGGTGTTTAGCTCGTCGGAATTCAGGTTCGTATGCATTTCCACATCGAACCCCTTCTTTTCAAGCTCCGCGGAAATAAGTTCTGCGTCTTGAACGGCATTGCTGAGCTTTGGCCAGCCATTTGAATACTCATCAATACCGATCACCAGCGCGTAGCTCTTGGCATACAGCTCAATGCTATCCACGATGGGGGCATCAGGGTCTTCAGATGCCTTGATGTTTACCGAAATACCTCTGGTTCCAGCAGCAGATGCAATGCCAGGCATCGCACATAGCAAAACGAGGATTATCAGTAATTTGTACACCTGCACAGGCACACCCCAATGGAAAGATCCAATCATGCGCAAATCCGAGGCATTTTTCCACATTCAAACAGGGGATTAGCCGCCTCTACCGCGTATTTACATGAAGTCACAAACCTCAATAGTATAGAATCCAATAAAAACGATCGTCATAATAAAAATGCTGCAACGCTTCCACCCTATCTTGATCTGTCTCGCCCTCCTGTCTGGGGGCTACCAGAGCGCACTTGCTGCGCCCAGCGAGCCCGGCATTGCGGCCGTACAAAGCCTGATCGAGATTGAAGAATATCGTCAGGCAGAAACCCAGATTCGCCAACTTCTTGATAAACAGCCTAAAAATCAACCACTGCTTACAATCTACGCTCGACTACTCGAATCCCAGGGCCGCCTCGGTGAAGCAGAGCAAACTGCCAGGCAAGGGCTAAATCTGGGCGCTGATGCAGAATTGAGCAACCTGCTGAACAAAATAAGCACAAGGCTCGATAAGTATGCGAGTTCTCAAAATCAGGCCGGAGTACGAGCTGACAAGTATATTGGCGAAGGTGATTATCAAACGGCGATTGCCATTGCCAATCGCGCCATCGCCCAGTGGCCAGATAAAGACATCTTCTACCAGTTTAAGGGTGAGGCTTTATATAAGGCTAACGATCTGGAACAAGCGGAAGTCACCCTACGTAAAGCGTTACAAATAAATCCCTTAAACGCTGTCGCAAAATCCTATGTGGAAGAGATCCGTACCACCAACCAGGCTCAGACCAGTGAGGAGCTGGCAGAGTGGATTAGTATTGCCAAGGATAAGGTAGGCGACTTTGTCGTGACCTTCCTCGCTTTGTTTGCAGCATTCGTGGTCAACTCGCTCATTGCCCCACTGACATTGCGGATCAAACTAAATCGTGCCAGACGCTCATTTGAGCAAGGTGACTATGATGAGTTTACCGACCTGATTGAGGGGCTTTTAGATCTCGAGAACTTCGGTCCGATCCGAAGTAATTTCCAGTTTGTGTTGAAGCACAAAAGCCTTGAAGAGGCCCAGGAGATTCTCAATAAGTATGTCAACACGCTAGAAAGACTGCCGACCCTGTTACGCATCCTGGAACGTGAGCATGAGCGACTTAATGAAACAAACTAGACTACTGCTAGTCACGCTGGTTTTCCTCGCGGGATGCGCTAGTAGCGGCGGCGAAATTCAAAAGATCGTCATTGATCCGTTGGAGCAAAACGCCATCTATGCAGTGCAACTAGTAAATAAAGAAGAAGCCGCTGAAGCCCTGCAATTGGCCCTTGAACAATATCAGCGCAACGATGATGTCTACGGACAATGGCGAGTTCACTATCTTAGTGCTAAATACGCCCTTGCCCATGAAGATAGCCCTGCTGTCACGGATCATGTCACCGCAATGAAGCGCCTGGCATCACAACTAGACAATCGATATGTCCAGTACCGAACGCATCTACTAGCAGGCATTTTAAACAACGATCAAGGTCAATTTAGTAAAGCCTTGACCTTCGCCAATAGCAACTTACAAAAAGCTGTCGCACTGACTTATCTGGGTCAGTCTCGCCAGGCAATCGACCTGCTTGATAACGCGGACCAGGATCATCCCGCTGATCGAGCATTCGTTCACTATCGTTACGCCCAGCAAGGTAACTCATCAACACCCTACGAGCAGGCGCTTGGCTACTATCAAGCGGCAAAAGATCCGCGCGGCGTGGCTGATTCGTTAGTAAGCCTTGCCCGGCTAGCATCAGCACAAGGTCAAACAACAACAGCTCAACAGTACGCAGAGCGCGCGGTTAATGTATTGCGTTCGAGCGGGAATGAAACAAAAGCAATTGCGATTTCCAACTGGCTTACTAGCCTGAGGTAATACCCACTAAATGCTCCGCATAACGGAATTAATTGATGCCTGTGGCAGGAAGCCTCGCGAAACAGTGACATTCGTGCTGGATATTATTGGGCTTATTTCCGTTGCCCTGAGCACCACCATACATATCCTCAGAAGCAAACGTCGCACCATGTTCTTCAATCTGTTTATCCGGCAGTTGTACAACACTGGTGTTCGCGCACTTTATATTAACGGCATGATCGCGATATTTATTGGCGCCTTGTTAATGTCACGCCTGTTCGACTACATACCACAGCAAGTACTCTCGACCCAGTATAGTTATCTGTTTGTCGTGATTGTGTTTCGTGAGTTAGGACCACTCATCTCCGGCATTATCTTGATTGCCCGCTCAGCCACCGCGATCACATCTGAAATTGGCTTTCTTCGGTTAACT
>CBDUKY010000256.1:0-5133 GCA_965367925.1 uncultured Pseudomonadales bacterium
ACCAGCTCATCGGCTCAGAACGACTAATCACATTGTCGCCTTGCAGAGCCGACATAGGAATCGCTGTTACCGAATCGAAACCCAGATTTTCTGAGAAGGTATGAAAATCGGCAACAATGGCGTCATAGACCTCTTCCGAATAATCCACCAGATCCATTTTGTTAACTGCTAGCACAACATGCTGAATACCCAACTTGGAAATGATGAACGAATGACGTCTTGTTTGTACCAATACACCTTGCGAGGCATCTACCAGAATAACGGCGACATCTGCAGTGGATGCACCCGTCACCATATTACGAGTGTACTGCTCATGGCCTGGTGTATCCGCGACGATAAATTTTCGATGCTCAGTACTAAAAAACCGATAAGCCACATCGATGGTTATCCCCTGCTCGCGCTCTGCAGATAAACCATCTACCAACAAGGCAAAATCAATGTCACCTTGCTGGGTACCGACCTTTTTAGAGTCGTTCAACAATGTTGCCACCTGATCATCAAAGACTAGTTGTGCTTCATAAAGCATGCGGCCGATCAGGGTACTCTTGCCATCGTCAACAGAGCCGCAGGTGATAAAGCGCAGCAAATCAAGATTAGCCTGGCGTTCGATATAAGTTTCTACTGTTGCATATTCCTGCATTAGAAATACCCCTCAAGTTTTTTCTTCTCCATCGAACCCGATGAATCCTGATCAATAGCTCGCCCCTGGCGTTCGCTGGTTTTGCTTCGTAACAGCTCTAACACGATAGAAGAGAGGTCATCAGCATCCGACTCGATTGCCCCGGTCAAGGGGTAACATCCGAGGGTTCTAAATCGAACTCTTTTCAATTCAACCTTGTCAGAATCAAGCAACGGCAATCGATCATCATCGACCAGCATCAACATGCCGTCTCTTTCAATCACAGGTCGTTCAGCAGAGAAGTACAGTGGCACAATGGGAATCGATTCGCGGTAGATGTATTCCCAGATATCTAGTTCTGTCCAGTTTGAAAGCGGGAACACTCGAATACTTTCCCCGGGACGCTTATAACCGTTAAACAGGTTCCAGACTTCTGGCCGCTGATTTTTTGGGTCCCAGCGGTGGGTTTCAGTACGAAACGAAAAAATCCGCTCTTTGGCGCGACTTTTCTCTTCGTCTCGTCTCGCACCACCAAAGGCAACGTCGAACCCATGCTGATCGAGCGCCTGCTTCAAGCCTTCAGTTTTCATGATGTCTGTGTGCAAGGCGCTACCATGATCAAAAGGATTAATATTCTTCGCAACACCATCCGGGTTTATGTGGACGATAGACTCCATCCCGAGCGCTTCAGTCATCTGGTCCCGAAAATCGTACATTGCCTTGAATTTCCATCGCGTATCCACATGCATCAACGGAAAAGGTGGCGTCTGTGGGTAGAAGGCTTTTCTCGCCAAATGCAACATGACAGATGAGTCTTTACCAATGGAATAAAGCATGACGGGATTCTCGGCCTGAGATACCACTTCACGCATAATGTGAATACTCTCCGCCTCCAACCTGTCTAGATGGGTCATTTCTCTTGAACGGGTTTGCGTTGTATCAGGCGATTTCACTTCAAAGCTTGCATCGGCACGCTCACTATAGACAAAGCTTCCTAGCATCAATTTTTGCTTCGACGATGATTCAAGAGTGTAGCTACCCTGCTTCTGAAACAAGGTCTTGAAACGCTTGACCAGGTCACCATGAGGCCAGAAAACCGCATCTCGATCACCTGCAAATATCACAAGGCTAGACTTAAGCGTCTCATCATCAAGATCATTTTCAAGCATGATCCACCGACGACCACCCCGACCATCATTGCAAAAGAGTACCTGGCAACCCTCGTCAGACTGGTGAATTTGGATTGCGAAGGAGAGAAAGCGCTTCTTCCTATAGTCTGCATCCATATGATGAAGAAGCTGCTGATTCGCTTTTTGACCATCCGGCGTTGTCAGATCATCTAATTTTAAGGCAACTGGTAACAAACCAGACTGCTCGATCATTCGCTCTGTTGACCGCAAAGTCTGGTCAGCTTGAGACTCTAAAACTAGCTGGTGAACAAGTTGCGTATCCCAGAACCCGCCAGGGCATTTATCTCTGGACTGCAATAGAAGTTGCTGAAGATTTTCCATATCGACTGTCGTTATAAGTTAGATCGAATGAATTTACATGCGCATTTGACCTATATCAACAGATATTTCGATATTTCTGATAAAATTCACATATTGCGACATGCGCCAGTCACGACTAGCGTACCCCATCCTAAAATGATTGAGTGCTATGCCCTTGGACGAGGTATTTTATTTTATTGCCCTGGCTAGCTGCCTGGGATACGTCGTCGCCGCCGTTCAATATTCTCTGAGGCTCGGCGCTGATGGCGCAAAGTTTTTGCCAGCCCTGCTCTTTTCTGCAGTCTGGAGCCTTTATGGCAATCGTCACATATCCTTTGACCTGATCCTTGTTAGCGTCTGGGCTTGTTCCTTTCTATGGATGCTCAAAGACAGGGAGGTTATGCAGCACCGAACTCGAACCTGGATTCTGCTCTGCGCAATACCCGTGCTTGGATTTATCTCTGCCACGGTCATGTTCCTCTTTGACGCTAAAACCCTGATTTATAGCCTGTTGATCTGCACAGTCGGGCTACTCACCATTCAAGAACAGGCTATTCGCGCAACCCATGGCAGCCTAAGAGCCATGACCATTGCAGTCGGGACCTTGTTTCTCTTTCAGCTCTACTTTTATGCCCAGCTAGCAGCCACAAATGCCATTGCACCAGAGTTGATACAGGCGCGAATACCTATTAATGCGGCTCTCGTTATTACTCTGATTGTGACCCCCTGGTTTATCACGAATGACAATAAGCCTCGTCGACGGGTCAGCCTTTCAAGGCCCATGGCATTTACCACCACAAGCCTTTTGATTACTGGTGGGATCATGGCGGCCATGGGGATTGCGAGTTATCTCGTCAACTCTCAACTCGGCAGTTACAGCGAAATACTGCAACCCTTCTTACTCTTCATCTGTATGTTGCTGATTGGTTTTAGTTTTGGCTCCTCAACCCAAAGGGCAAGGATTAAGGTCTGGATTAATAAGAACTTTTTCCAGACCAAGTTCGACTACAACAGCGAGTGGAGACGCCTTAGCGATCGCCTGGCGCAGAGTGATGACGTGGGCTACGGCCAGGTAGCGCTAAATGCCTTGCTGCCAATTTATAATGCCTCGAGTGGCGCCTTGTATATTCGAAACAATGACCAGTTTATTCCCCAGACAACCCTCAGTCTCGGCGTCGATGCAAGCCCTTTCCCCGTCGACAATGGTTCAGCTTTCCTACAAAAGGCCGCAGAAGACTGGGTCTTTGTGGTTGGTGCCGATAATCCCGACATTTCCAAATCCCAACATCTGATTCCCGAGCCGATAAAACAGCTTGGCGATTGTCTCGCGGTTCTCCCCCTATCCAGGAAGGGTGACGTTTTCGGGATCATTGTGATCCTGCCTGACCCCCAGCAGATTCTTGATTTCGATTGGGAGGATATTGATTTACTGGGTATGGCGGGTAAACAGATATCCAGCTTTGTTGCCTATCAAATGCTTGCTCAGGACAATGCGGTCAAGCAGCAATTTGAGGCCTATCATCAATTTACTACCTTTATTATGCACGACATCAAAAACCTGATTGCCCAGCAGGCGCTGGTGGTCGAAAACGCAAACCGATTTATAGACAATCCGGAATTCGTCGCGGATGCAATTACAACGATCGAAAACTCGGTTAGCCGTATGAATCGATTGATCATGAAAATCAACCGCCACAATGCCATCGATCTTGAAACAGGCAGCATGAGCCGGATTTCCCTTAACGCACTCCTTGAAGGCGTTATCCAGAAGGTAAACAATCAACCGCCATACCCAATGTTGAGCCCCTCGGAAACAGAGTATTTTGTCACCGCAGATGCCGAGAATCTTTCCACGGCCTTTACTCACATTATCTGCAATGCCCAGGAGGCCTGTAGTGCAGACGATAGTATTACCATCAGCCTGACCCCTGGTCAGGACAAAAATACTGTCCTGTGCAAGATCGAAGATACTGGTGAAGGTATGGATAAGGCCTTTATCGAGCAGCGGCTGTTCAAACCATTCAATTCAACCAAGAAAACCATTGGGATGGGTATTGGCGCGTACCAATCCAAGCAGATTCTTAGTACCATTGGCGCTCATATATCTGTCGACAGCACCCTCGGAGTTGGAACTTGCTTCACTATCACCTTGCCCCTGGCTTGAAACGGTTGATCTTAGTGGGGATTGCTTGCCTGCTATTTGGTTGCACCACATCCAATGTTGCGACTGAAGCTGGCGGACCCGCTGCCACATCAGCAGAAGATTTTCTGCTTGATGAATATCGAATTGGCGTTGGAGACTCACTGAATGTGAGCGTCTGGCGGAACCCTGACCTTTCTGCTCAGGTCGTTGTATTGCCAGATGGTAATATATCTGTGCCTCTGGTGGGGGACGTTCGCGCTGCGGGCTCAACGACCAAGTCCCTTGCAACAGAAATCAAAACTGTACTCGGCGCGTTTATCAGACAACCAGAAGTCACAGTTTCCGTTACATCAGCCGGCAGTTCAGAGTATTTACAGAGAGTGCGGATTACAGGTGCCGTGAACGCACCTAATTCTGTTGCTTATCGCCGTGGCCTAACGGTGCTAGACCTGCTGCTCCTGGCCGGCGGCCTATCACCTTATGCAAACGGCAATAAAGCGACCCTCTATCGCAAAGAAGGTGACGAGGTAAAGGTTTACGCACTTCACCTTGAAGATATTCTTGCCAAGGGCAAGCTTGAAACAAACTATCCACTCATTCCTTCAGACGTCATCACTGTACCTGAGAAGAGCTTTTAGTCGTGGATCAACTGCTTTTCGCCTATGTTCGCTTGATCCTAAAACAGATCAAAGTAAATCTGCTCCGGATTATTCTCGGCGTAGCGGCGTTTAGCTTTGTTATTTTGGTTATTGGAATGCTCCACAAGCCTAACTATGAGACCAGCATTACGATCTATGCTGACAATCAGAACGTCATCAAACCATTACTAGAGGGTCAGGCGGCAATTACCACGCCCAAAACAGAACGTATCCGAATCGTTC
>CBDUKY010000257.1:0-5130 GCA_965367925.1 uncultured Pseudomonadales bacterium
GATCTGGGCATCGGTAAGTGCGACATGATGGTGGCCGGGTTGAAAGACGAAATGAAGCCGTTGCCGAATCGGCTAAAAATAGCGACCAAATTTGTCAATATCGCCAAGCGTTATTACGCGGAGAAGGGTACCCAGGTGGATATCATTAAGTTATATGGGGCGATGGAATTAGCGCCAGTAACCGGGCTTGCACATAGAATTGTCGATATTGTTGAGACGGGTAATACGCTAAAGGCGAATGGTCTGGTGGCGATGGAACATATTGCCGAGATTTCCACACGCCTTATCGTGAATAAGTCCGCCATGAAGATGAAGCATGGCCGGGTTCAAGAAATTATTGATGGCCTTAGTGAGGTGGTTGGGTAGCAATGCGACGGTTAGATGCTACAGATATAGGGTTTTCGTCAGAGCTAGATCAACTGCTAGCACTTCCAGAGAGCGATAAAAGTGAAATCGATGAGATTGTTCGCAATATTATTGCGGCTGTCAAAAAGGAAGGTGACGATGCACTGTTGCGCTATAGCAATCAATTTGATCACCTGGAAATTACATCGGCGGCTGATTTAGAAGTCAGCAGAGCGCAGATGGCAGAGGCTGTTAGCCGTGTCGATCCGCTAGTCATTGACGCATTGAAGTCATCTATCGACCGGGTTCGGGTCTACCATGAGAAACAACTGGAGGCTGTTGGTGGCAAACAAAACTGGCAGTTTGAAGACGCGGATGGAAATAGTCTTGGCCAGGTAGTCAGAAGTATGCAGCGGGTTGGTATCTATGCGCCCGGCGGTAAAGCCTGTTACCCCTCGACAATTATTATGACGGCCATACCAGCAAAGGTGGCCGGAGTTGAGGAAATTATCCTTACAGTACCGACACCCAATAATGAACTAAGCGATGTCTTGCTAGCAGCTGCTCATTTATGTGGCGTTGACCGGATGTTTCGGGTTGGTGGCGCACAAGCTATTGCAGCCCTCGCCTTTGGCACAAAATTGATACCAAGAGTCGATAAGATAGTCGGTCCAGGCAATATCTTTGTCGCCACAGCCAAGGGGCAATTGTTCGGTCAGGTTGGGATCGACATGATTGCGGGTCCATCGGAAGTGGTCATCGTTGCTGACGATAGTGCTGATGTGGATTGGTTGGTGATGGATCTGTTCGCCCAGGCGGAACACGATGAGTTAGCGCAATCCATTCTTATTTCAACTAATCGTGATCTCCTAGAAGATGTTGCTGATCGCATCCCGGCAGCGGCAGAGAAAATGAATCGCCGTGACATTATTAACGCCTCCCTTGATGGGCGCGGCGGTTTGATCTATGTGCCTGATAATGAAATAGCCTTGCAAGTTGTCAATCGGATAGCCCCTGAGCATCTAGAGCTTGCAGTCAGAGAACCGGAAACCTGGATACCAGGGATACGCTTTGCTGGTGCGATATTTGTTGGCCACGCAAGTGCTGAGGTTGTCGGCGACTACACGGCGGGACCAAGCCATGTGCTACCAACCAGTGGTACGGCAAGATTTGCATCCCCGCTTGGGGTCACAGACTTTATTGTTCGCACATCATTGATTCATTGCTCCCCAAGGGGTGCGGTAAGCCTGAGTCGTGCCGCTTCAATACTGGCCACAGAAGAAGGGTTGCAAGCACATAGCCAGTCGGCTGATTTCAGGGCGCGTGGGTAAGCAGGTGAATGTCTAAGCAGGGTCCTCTTGAAAAATATCAGCAGCTGATTGACGCCGGTGAGATCCAGGCTGATCCGGCACAGCATGAAGCGATTTCGCATCTCCAGCGTTTATACCTTGATCTGATGGCAAAGCCAGAATCCAAAGGCCTGTTTTCGCGGCTGTTTGGAGGTAGTGAAGCAAAAGCCATCAAGGGTTTGTACTTCTGGGGTGGCGTTGGCCGGGGCAAGACCTTCCTAATGGATGGGTTTTTTGATTCGCTACCGTTTGAGCAAAAACAGCGCATGCATTTCCATCGTTTTATGCGCTACGTACATCAGCAATTGCGAGTGTTACAAGGTGAACCAAATCCACTGCGTAAGCTGGCGCGGGATTTTGCCGCGAAGACCCGGGTGCTCTGTTTTGATGAATTCTTTGTCAGTGACATCACCGACGCCATGATTCTTGGTGGCTTACTGGAGGCCCTGTTTGAAAATGGTGTGAGTCTAGTTGCAACTTCTAATGTAGAGCCGGTAAACCTTTATCAGGACGGCCTTCAGCGCAGTAAGTTTTTACCCGCCATTGCACTACTCGAGGCAAATACCGAGGTATTAAATGTGGATGGTGGCGTCGATTATCGGCTCAGAGCCCTTGAGTCCGCTGAGATTTATCATTCACCACTCGATGAAATGGCGGATATTGGTCTTGAACAGAGCTTTAATGCGATTTCACCAGACAGTGGCAAGTCCAATGTAAAACTCGATGTGGAAGGCAGGAAAATCCAGGCACGTCGCTGTGGAGATGGTGTGGTCTGGTTCGATTTCAGCGAAATATGTGAAGGGCCGAGGAGCCAGAATGATTATATTGAGCTGGCGATGATGTTTCAGACCGTGCTGATCAGCAATGTGCCCCAGTTTTCGGTCAAACAAGAGAATGCCGCAAGACGTTTTATTAGTCTTGTCGATGAATTTTACGACCATAATGTGAAGTTGATACTTTCTGCTGCAGCCCCAATTCTAGAGCTCTACAGAGGAGAAAGGCTGAAATTTGAGTTTCAAAGAACCGAAAGTCGGCTGCAGGAAATGCAATCCCATGAATATCTGGCGAATGAACATTTGCCTTGAGGGCAAAATTAAGCCTTAATGCGCCCTAACTTATTGGCAAATCGCACTTTTTTGCCTCAACTATGCCGAAATTTCTGCTTGCGCCCAGAAAGCTGAATCGGTAACATTCGCGCTCGCAAAATTCCTTGGCAAATCATGAAGACTTATTCCGCAAAAAAAGAAACCGCAAGGCATAACTGGTACGTTGTGGACGCGACAGACAAGACCCTTGGTCGCATGGCAACTGAGATTGCCAACCGTTTGCGTGGCAAACACAAAGCAGAATTCACACCTCACGTAGATACTGGCGACTACATCGTCGTGGTAAACGCTGAGAAGATAAAAGTGACCGGCAACAAGACAACTGATAAGACTTACTATCATCACACGGGCTTCCCCGGTGGTATCAAGTCAATTACTTTTGACAAGCTGATCGATAAAGCACCAGAGCGTGTCATCGAATCCGCTGTTAAAGGCATGATGCCGAAAAACAAGCTCAGCCGTGCGATGCTGGGTAAACTTAAAGTTTATTCTGGTAGCGAGCATCCACACCAGGCACAACAGCCACAGTTGCTGGAAATATAAAAGGTTTAACTATGACGCAGTATTACGGAACAGGTAGAAGAAAATCAGCCAAGGCCAGAGTCTTTTTGTCCTCAGGCGAAGGCAACATCGTCGTCAATAATAAGCCACTTGATCAGTATTTTGGTCGCGAAACGGCTCGTATGATCGTACGCCAGCCATTAGAGCTTGTTGAGCTAAACGATAAGTTTGACCTGCATGTCACAGTACGTGGCGGCGGTGGTGGTGGCCAGGCTGGCGCTATTCGCCATGGTATTACCCGCGCTTTGATCGAATATGATGAAACGCTTCGACCTTCCCTCCGAAAAGCTGGTTTTGTTACGCGAGACGCACGAGCCGTTGAACGTAAGAAAGTTGGTCTGCGTAAGGCACGTAAGAAGCCACAATTCTCAAAACGATAGCAATTATTTGCAATGTTGCCGGATACCTTCCGGCAACATTGTTATTGCAAATCCGCCGGTTATATCCGGTACCTCTCTGGTAGTGTTTATAACGCTGGGTTTGGTAGGTACATACGCGAGAAAGATATCGGGTTTTTTCTTCGGAAAGCCGCAAAGATTCCCCTTTCTGGATAACATTTCCGAATCAGACTGTGATAAAATCGGCGCGTTTTTGACGAGGCCTTGTTGCCCATTTCCAAGTTGTGTTGTTAGGGGAGAACTCCGTGAGCGATGACGGTATCAACAACGGACGGCGAAACTTTCTCATTGGTGCGACCTCCGTTGTAGGTTCTGCTGGTGTGGTAGGTGTTGCTGTTCCATTTTTAGGGTCATGGAACCCTAGCGCGAAGGCACTGGCTGCCGGTGCACCTGTCAAGGTGGACATATCTAAATTGGCTGCTGGTGAGATGGTGGGACCAATTCCAGCATGGAGAGACAAGCCGATATTTGTCGTCAAACGATCTGCCGAACAGCTTGCAACGCTGACAGTAGATCAGGATCGACTAGCTGATCCAACGTCGGATAACTCCAAACAGCCTGGCTATGCCCAGAATGTAACTCGTTCGATTAAAGACGATGTTCTGGTACTTATTGGTCTTTGTACGCATCTCGGCTGTTCACCAAAATTCAGGCCTCTCATTCAGCCAGCAGAATTTGATGAAAACTGGAAGGGTGGCTTCTACTGCCCATGTCACGGTTCCAAATTTGATATCGCTGGCCGTGTCTACAGTGGCGTTCCAGCACCGACAAATCTTGAAGTTCCACCCTATCGATATGAATCGGATTCGGTGATCGTGATCGGTGAAGAAGAGGGAGCAGCATAATGGCATCAATTCAACAGTCGTTTCAGGAAATTATGGACTGGGTTGATGCAAGGCTCCCGGTTACAGAAACCTACGAAAAGCACATGTCCAAGTACTGGGCACCGAAGAACTTCAACTTCTGGTATATCTTTGGTGTTCTTGCTTTTGTGGTGCTGGTCAATCAGCTCCTAACTGGCATCTGGCTCACCATGAGCTATGTGCCTACTGGTGAAGGCGCTTTTGCTTCAATCGAATATATTATGCGGGACGTCGACTATGGTTGGCTGTTGCGCTATATGCACTCCACAGGTGCTTCGGCCTTCTTTGTGGTGGTTTATCTGCACATGTTCCGGGGCTTGATGTATGGCTCCTACCAGAAACCCAGAGAACTGATCTGGATTTTCGGTATGTTGATCTATGTGGCACTGATGGCAGAAGGCTTCTTTGGTTATCTACTACCCTGGGGCAACATGTCCTACTGGGGTGCGCAGGTGATTGTATCTCTCGCCGGTGCCATACCTGTCGTTGGCGACGATCTGATGACCTG
>CBDUKY010000258.1:0-5115 GCA_965367925.1 uncultured Pseudomonadales bacterium
GTTAGTTTGCGTCGATCTTCAAAGGGAAAGTCGAACAGGGTCGCCAGCATCTGGGTAGTAAGTTCGATTGATACCAGGTCTACCCAGTTAAATTCTTCACCGATTGGTAGGGAATCCAAAATATTCTGCACCCGGGTGCGAATAGTGCCTTCTAGTTTCGCAAGATTTGTCGGTGCAACGACCGGGCTTACTTCTTTACGTTGTGCATCATGCTTAGGTGGGTCCATCGCGATGAACATGGGTAGCGGAAATTCTTCATCCTGATCATCAACCACAATACTGCCATCAGAAGAAAAGATGTCGTGGTGTGTATCCACATACATGATGTCCTCGTAGCGGGTTACATTCCAAAAGCTACCAGCAAACTCGTGATCCTTTTGCAGGTGTACAGGATCTTCTGCGCGCAGGCGTTCAAAAATCGGGACGTGGTTATCGTTGTGGAAGATTTCTGGATGGATCAGGTTGATTTCATCTAGTGGGGCGGTACGGGGATCGAATCTTGTCTTTACTGCTTCACTCACGGGATTTGCCCCTTGTATTTGGTTGAGATTGCAGCTATTTCAACATGAACAGGGACTTTATCAAAGATCAAATGAGGTCGACGTACTTTGACCTGCTGGTCTTAAGTACGCCGACTCAATGTAGACTTGCTAACTAGGAGCCAAACTCAGAAATAATGCCTGAGATTGATTCTTTCGCATCACCAAATAACATACGTGTGTTCTCACCAAAGAAGAGTGGGTTATCAACCCCTGAGAAACCAGATGCCATGGAACGCTTAAGGACAAATACAGTTCGAGCCTGGTCAACGTTGATGATAGGCATGCCGTAGATTGGGCTGTTTTCATCTTCACGTGCGCTTGGGTTCACCACGTCGTTTGCACCGATCACGATAGCCACATCCACATTTTCGATTCTTGGATTGATTTCATCCATCTCAACCAGTTGTTCGTAAGGCACATCGGCTTCCGCTAGTAGTACATTCATATGTCCGGGCATTCGACCAGCAACAGGGTGAATGGCAAAGCTGACTTCAGCGCCATTTTTTTCCAGGATTTCGCCGAGTTCCTTCACAACGTGTTGTGCCTGTGCAACGGCCATACCATAGCCTGGAACAAAACAAACATTTGCTGCTGCTTCAAGTACATAGTAAGCGTCTTCAACAGAAATAGGCTTGGCTTCGCCTTCAATTGCTGTCGCTTGTTTCACTGCACCAAAACCACTGAATAGTACGTTAGCCAGCGATCGGTTCATGGCTTTACACATGATGTTGGTCAGGATGATACCGCTAGCACCGACGAGGGAGCCGGCAACGATCAGAATGTTGTTGTTAATGGCGAAACCCGCGGCACAGGCTGCGATACCTGAGTAGCTGTTTAACAGAGAAATCACCACAGGCATATCAGCACCACCAATTGGAATCACCGCCATCACACCTAGAAGCAGGGATAAACCAAGTACCGCATAGAACCAGACAGAGGTTGCTGAAGGATCAAGGCAGAGCATATAGCCAGAACCGATAAGGCCGGCAAGCAACAGGCTATTGAAGAATCTCTGTCCAGAGAAGACAACGGCACCACTGCCAATGGTTTCACTTAATTTGCCATAGGCGATCAAACTACCAGTCAGAGTCACGCCACCGATCAAGATTGCGAGGATCACGGTAATAGCAATAAAGGTACTGACTTCACTGCCGTAAAGTGCTGCCCAGCCAACGAGCAAACTCGCTGCACCACCGGAACCATTAAACAGGGCAACCATTTCAGGCATGCTGGTCATTTCCACGAGTCTGGCAGCCAGTGCACCAATAATCGCACCGATCAGGACGCCGATAATAATCATATTAAAGTCGACAATACCTTCAGCCGTTAGACCCGCAATAACCGCGACGAGCATACCGATTGAAGACAACATATTGCCTTTTCGTGCAGTAGCGGGGGAGCCAAGCATCTTCAGGCCATAAATAAACAGAATGGCTGAAACGACGTAGGCCATATTAGCGATCAAATGAATATCCATGTTTTAAGCTCCACCCTTCTTGCTTTTGAACATCGCTAACATGCGATCTGTAACCAGATACCCGCCAACCACGTTAATCGTCGCGAAGGCGACAGCAGCGGTACCCAGGTACCTGGCCATATCACCAGCTTCCGTGCCAGACAGGGCAACAGCACCACCTGCAGAAAGGAAAGCCCCTGCCAGGGTGATACCAGAAATTGCGTTAGCACCTGACATCAACGGCGTATGTAGGGTCGCAGGTACTTTAGAGATAAGTTCGAAGCCGAGAAAGATCGACAGAACTAGAATAAATGTGAGAAATACAAGTTCCACAACAGTGCCCCTTATTTGCGTAAATTCTTGATGGTTTCGTTAACAATCTCGCCGCCATGCGTAATCACACAGCCTTGCAAGATGTCGTCCTCGAGATCGAGATTAAATTGACCGCTTTCTTGATCCCAGAACTCACTCACCAGATTAAACAGGTTGGATGAATACATCTGGCTGGCATCTCTCGCCACTTCAGAAGGCAGGTTTGAAACCCCAATAATTGAGACGCCATTAACGTCGACAATCTCGTCCGGGGCTGAACCTTCAACGTTACCGCCAGATTCCACGGCCATATCAACGATGATGCCGCCGGGCTTCATGGCCTCGACCATATCTTTGGTCACGATACGTGGTGCAGGGCGACCGAATAACTGTGCGGTAGTGATAACAATGTCAGATTGACTGATGACATCCTTCATACCCAGCCGTTGTAGTTCAAGCTGCTCGGGCGTCAGTTCAACGGCATAACCATCTTTAGTCTGGCCCATTTCACCGAGATCAATTTCAACAAACTTCGCGCCAAGTGATTGAACCTGTTCCGCGACAACCGGTCTTGTATCGAAGGCTTCAACTCTTGCGCCGAGTCGTTTCGCGGTAGCAATTGCTTGAAGACCAGCAACACCCGCACCAATGACAAATACCTTCGCTGGGCTCAAGGTACCAGCAGGGGTCATCATCATAGGTAAGATCCGGTCCAATTTGTTGGCCGCAAGAATCACCATGACATAACCAGCAAGGTTAGCCTGGGAGCTGAGTGCATCCATCTTTTGTGCCCGGGTTGTCCTTGGAATCATCTCCATGCTGATGGCTGAAACACCTTGTGCAGCAAGGGAATCAACCAGTGCGGTTTCATTGTATGGGTCCAGGTAGCTAACATGGATAGCGCCTTTCTTCAGGCCACCAACTTCTTCAGCCGAGGGTTTGCGTACTCGCAAAACAATATCGCCATTGGCAAGTAACGCAGCGCGATCCGCATTTGTTGTAGCACCGGCATCGAGATAATCCTGATCGGAAAAGCCAGCGTGTCGGCCAAGTCCAGGTTCAACAACAACGTCAATGCCGGCTTTGGTTAGTTTTTTAACCGAGTCGGGAATCAGAGCCACGCGTTTTTCATTTGCGTAAGTCTCCGCAGGTACGGCTATTTGCATGAGCAACCTCGAGAGTTTATGACTGAAAGTTTGAGTGTCAACCCACTGATTTTTAAGCAGTTTTTATTGGGTTGGAGAGCCCTAAATTTTTGAAAGGCGCAAAGTACCATGATCAAAACACCATTACTAATAAAAAGAAGTAATGTCTATATGTCCTGCTGGTGATGGCTGACATAGAGATCACAGTGCGACTGGCACCTGGGTCAGGCAGAGATAGCATGGTCAATCACCAATTCACTACCATTCACATACCGTGACTCGTCCGATGCGAGATACAGTGCACCGTTAGCAATATCTTGCGGTGAACCCAACAAGCCACCAGGGACAGCGGTTGCTGCCATTTCACCAACCTCAAAGCGATTTTCGCCATCGGTCATGGATGGCAGGATAGTCTTATCCCAGATCGCGGTTTCGATAATGCCAGGATGAATAGAGTTAACCCGGACATTGTTACCCGCGTTCGCACATTCTTTGGCGACTGACTTGCTCAACAGGCGAACGCCGCCTTTGGTCATGGCATAGGCAGAAAGCCCTGGAGAGGCTTTAAGTCCAGCAACCGAGGACAAATTAATAATAGAACCGCCACCAGATGCAGCGATAAACGGGATACAGTGCTTTAGACCGAGAAATACACCATCCAGGTTAACAGCATTTTGTTTATGGAAATCGCTGAGGGTCATCTCAGTAATAGTCGCGCCAATCGCAATCCCCGCATTGTTTACGAGTACGTGGAGTTGACCATGGTCCTGCTTGATCTGCTCAAGGAGTGATTCCCATTCTGATTCCTGGGTCACATCCTGATGAAGGTAAAAGGCCTTGCCACCTGCTGCATTGATACCCGCAACGGTTTCCGCACCTGTATCATCAACAATATCGGTAATCACGACAGTTGCGCCTTCCTTTGCCAGGGTTTCTGCACACGCACGTCCAATACCCATTGCTGCACCTGTTACCAGGGCGACTTTACCAGCCACTCTTCCCATTTTTCTTTCCCCCTTGGTGAAATATCAGATAATTCAGTAAGCCACGCAGTGTGCCCGACTGACGGCTGCCAAGCAACGAGGCTGTGCCAGTGAATCGTATCTGGGTCCGGTTTTCGCAGCTCTGATTTAATCTAGCTGTGATATAAATAGCCCATGTTTGAATGTGGGAACTTGTCATGAGCTGGCAAAAAGATGTCGAGGAAATTGCGCTTCGACGTGAACTATCAAAACAACAAGGTGGTGAGGAAGGTGTTGCCTTACAGCATGCCAAGGGTCGATTAAGTATTCGCGAACGGATTGAGCGTCTGGTTGGCAGTAGTTTTGAAGAACACGGGGAGGGCGCCGGGTTTGCTGAAAAGGATGAGCAGGGCAACATCACAGCCTTTTCTCCCGCTAACTATGTTGTTGGCTTTGGCCAGCTCAATAATCAACGGGTTGTTGTGGGCGGTGAAGACTTCACCCTTAAAGGTGGTTCTCCTAATGGTGCTGGTCTGCGTAAGAGTATCTATGCAGAAGAACTCGCCGTGCAATTCAAGCTGCCCCTTGTCCGTATGCTGGAAGGTGGAGGTGGCAGTGTTGCTGGTTCCGGGCCGCGGCCACAAACCGTGGGTTCGCCAGTATATGCTGAACCACGCTTTAAAATCATTGCTGAGGCC